>JANXXY010000082.1 GCA_025350365.1 Bacteroidales bacterium
TAAAGGTGCGTAGCACCGAAATAAAACACAAAATATTGATATCACCACTACGTGGCTTAAATAAAGCGTATGTCATTTTTCTACAAAGATATCGCCGCTCTGCGGCTAAATACGCGGGATTCAAAATCTGTTAAAGTAGAACTAAAAAGGTTTATCGTGTATTTATTCTTAAAGTTTAATCAATTGCGCAACAAATCCTCCTTTGGCTCTTATCTTTAGTTTTACATGATCAGATTTATTCACCTCTTTTGCATTTTTTGTAAATGCATCGTCTTTATTCTCCTTGTCTTCAAGGGTAGTCATTTGATATGATCCGCCATCTAAAAAACCAAGTGAAATATCTATCCCGGTATTTTCCGAACCATTAATAATTCCAACGTACCAGGTATTCCCTTTCCGTCGCGCAAAAGCAGCACATTTACCAATTTCACTTCCCGGAAGTACAATTGTTTTGTCCCAGGTTGCAGGAATTGATTTAAGAATATCAACGGACGGATTATCAATGTAGTTTTTAGGATTATCGGCATAACACAGAAAAGGTGACGTAAATATGATGGCCTGAGCCAACTCCCGTGCCCACGTATAACCTCGCAATTCTGACGAATTAAAGACTGTGGGGGTATAGTCTGCTGAACCCTGAACATAACGGGTAAAAGGCAATACACAATCGTGATGAGGGGGAAGTGTGCGATTATATCGTAGAATGTGCCATTCATGTCCTCGAATAGCTTCGCGGGTAAGCTCATTGGGCCATGTGCGATCGCGTCCTGTCGGTTTATTTGCCCCATGAAAATCGACCATAAGCTGCAATTTGGCTGCATCCCGCAACGTTGTTTCGTACCAGTTTACCCAGTGAGCGGAAGCCGGGGGCATAAAATCAATCTTTACACCTATTATGCCGGCTTTTTTTGCTTTTTCAAAATACGCTTTACGTGAAGCCTCATCCGCTATTTCATTGCTGTGAACCCACAACCATATACCTACATCATTTGTTTTTGCATACGTAGTTACCTCTGCCAGACAAGTCCAGCTATTTTTATTGCCATCCTGCCATTTCTTCCAGCCATCATCTACAAGGTAATACTCAAAACCTAGTTGATGTGTCCAGTCAATCCATTGGCGTTGTTCGGCGTATTTTGGCGCTCCACTGGACCACCATTGCCAGGTAGAACGCCCCGGCTTAATCCAGGATGCATTTGCCAGTTCAGGTGCAGATGCAGGACAAAGATTGCGTAAAATGTCATTGTTTACAAGTTCATTGAGATCCTTTGCTATGAGAGTGACTCGCCAAGGCTGAATTACTATTTCATCTGTTTTCCAACCACTTGAATCAGCATGATAAAATGTTTTTAACGATTTATCCTTTGATGATCTGATGGCAAGTTCAGAATAGTTTACCAGATTTGCCTCGGTAATCATACAAAAATTTCCGTTAGGTAAAACTGCTGTTATTGGTAAGGCGATTATCTTGCCCGGTGACAAAGTATCTAATCCGGTTTTATTAAATATTCCTTCATATCCATCAAGTTCATCCTGATACCAGATAACCGATTTTAGTGGTAACCGCCATTCAGAAGTTTCATTTTGAATGTGACGTCCTTTTTTCGCAGTCAAACGGCATCGAAGCGCGATTCCTGTATCATAGGCACGAACATCAAGAAAGTAGGATTCACTTTTCCTTTCAACCGGAATTATTGTTTCATTACAGTTATTGATCGCATTGGCATGAACGCCAAAAACAGAATATGTCTCATTAATTATGTGTGTTTCAGTAACACCAAAACGAATATTTGAACCTAAATCAGCTCCATCAGCAACTATTCCGAATCGTGACCAGGAAATTATTTTAGATCCATCCACCGATATTTGATAATAGAGTTTAGCATCATTGTCAATTTTCAGTTCAACACATGTTTTTCCATTTGGACTTTTTACATTAATAATTGTGCCGTTAGCAGCAAAAATTAATGAAGTTATTTGAATGAGTAATCCAATAAGCAGAATATTTCGATTTATTGACTTCATAATATTTCTTAATTAGTGTTGAAATTGACTCCAAAAAATTAGTTTTTACCATATCGAATACATTCAAAATATGATGAGAAAACGTTATTCATTTATAAAAAAATATCTGATACGACAAGCAGTTATTTGCGAGGTCATTTTTCCGGAAACGAGCCTAAGTTTTAATGTGTGTTTTTTTACCGTTAGATTATCCTTCAAAACATAATACCAGGGTAAATGAAGCCTGTAACTCCAGGGAGTCTGCAAATTAAGTTTATCCCATTTTCCATGATCGATTCTGAATTCTATTGTTCCGGCATCCGGCCCGGCAACCACAACTATTCCAACTCCTTTACCTGTAAAGTTTAAAGTTATATTTTTACCCGGAAGCTCTGAAATCAGCATCGGAACATGCACAAAATTTTCACGAGCAGGCATCGTGTCCTTCGGAGTCCAATCATTAACAAATAACCATCCATTACTGGCTTTTACATCTTTTAAAGGAATAAGTTTTCCTTTATCGTAACAAAACTTATCCAATTTTTCGGGTAGCGGATGATTTATCAAACTATCAGTGGAAAGCAGGATATCTCTCCAGCAATTCTCAAGCAGTGATTTGATTGATCTATAATAAATGTTTTGGCCAAATGGAGAAGGATGCAAATCAACAAAATCTTTTTCCCAGCTAAACTCGCCTGCATCGATGCGAGAGGTGACCTCTCGGGCAAGATTTATTGAAGAAACTTCGTAATGTTCTGCCACTTTTTCATGATTTCTGATTTCTGCCGGAATAATGCCTTTACGGTAGTCTTCTATTTTACCGGGGTCGGCAAAATGCATCATTACAATGTCGCAGGCAGGATAAACAAGTCGTATATGCCTTATTATTCCTTCCATGGCTCTGATTTGTTCAGTATCTGATGCGCCATTACCACGGTCATTCACGGCAGCTTCCTCAAAAAAAAGATCAATATTTCCTAATTTTAAAACGTCGTGTTCCAGTCGGAACGCACCGGGCGTGCTCCCCATGGAAGGAATTCCTGCCTGGATAAATTCAAATTTAGTTTCAGGGAATTTTCTCTGAAGAAATGACATAATGCTATCACGCCAACCGTGGCCTTCTGTAATGGAACCACCCATAAAGGCTACTCTTCCTTTTTTCATTTTTTCAAAAACCAGGTATGAATTCTGAAGCAGCCCCCGATATTTATGAAATTGAGAACATTCTAATTTTGGAAGTCTTTTTTCTATATTCTGAAATTTATTTTCTCCAGAGCTTATTTTCTCACCATTAATTTCAACTATGGCAACTACCTGAAATAATGCTGTAAGGCAAATAAAAATCATTAAGGTTTTTTTCATTTTTCTGATGTATTTAAATACACAACACTTCGTTAAATTTGAAAATTTGAAAATGATTAGCTAATAAATAGTTACGATTAATTTTATTTCTAGAATTTGCTTTCATTATCAATACCTTAAAAAAATATACCGCAGTATTAATATACAAATTCATTGTTTTTATCATAATTATTCAGGATAACCATTTGTCCAGGTTTTCCGATACAAAATCATCATCATTAAGTTCAGGGTAGGCTTTATATACCCTGTCAATCTCCTCTTTCTGTCCCGGGGAAAGGGAATCATGCTCGTTTAATGTCCAAATTCCCTCCAAAAGTCCCTGGCGGCGAAGCACCTCATGGATACCAGCAATGCATCCGGCAAAATTATTGGCCACATCAAAAAAAGCAGCATTACAATCGGTAATTTGTGCACCTAGCGACAAATATTGAGAGATATAGTTTTTCATATCCGGCTGATGGATTTTTTCCATAAGTTTTACAGCCGATCCGGTCCATACCGCCCAATGACCTAATAGCCCACCAACAATGCGCTTACTAATAAGTTGTTGTCCCATAAAAAACTGATATTCGGTAACGAGATCAGCCACAATATTGTCATCGTTACCGGTATATAAAGCAATATTCTCACTTCGACCCGACTCAATTACACCGCGAATTACGTCAATAGTTTGATATCGGTTAAAGGGAGCCATTTTTATAGCAATTACGTTTTCAATACCTGCAAAGCTTTTCCAAAAATGGAAATCAAGTTTTCGACCGCCCACTACAGGCTGGAGGTAAAAACCGATTACAGGAATTATTTCGGCCACAGCTTTACAATGGTCTATAATTACACTGTTTGATGCATCAGAAAAGGCTGCAAGGCTGAGCAGAACAGCATGATAACCATGGCTTACCGCCATTTGAGCTTCTGCACCAGCCTGGTTTGTTTTTCCGATCACACCGGCTATCCGAACCGGCATTTTTCCTGTTTTTAATGTAAAATCATCGAACTCTTCCCTCGCTATTTGCAAAACCGGTTCGTATAAGGCTATCTTAGGTTGGCGTATCTCAAACTGTGTAGTATGTACCCCTACAGCAATTCCACCGGCTCCTGAATAAAGGTAGTATCGGGCAAGGGCGCGTTGCCGGCGTTCGTCCAGCTTCCTCTTATCATTTAATGCCAGTGGAAGGGCAGGAATTACTGCTCCTTTTTGTATCGCCTCAGAAACTTTTAATGGTATGCCTGAAAAAATCATAGAAATAAATTTTATTTAAAAAGTTCAGAACTCCTGACCTCTCGTAAAATTAAAATTGGTTAGATTAAATAAGGTAATAATATTTAGAAGCAGATTATGTGTTCTTCTACTAAGGTTAAAAGCATTAGAATAAGGTTTTTTAAACCTTAGTAGGAAGCAATAACACTTCTAAATATACCTTATTACCTTATTCATTAAAGGACTATTTAATTTACGAAGCTATTATTTTAAAGCTTTTATAATCAATATTTTGACAAGAGTTATGAAGTTACCGTTACAAATTTTTAAATGATAATATGTGAAGGAAACGCCATATAAGGTTTCGAGTATTTTCCGTTTAAGATAACATCAAAGCTGAATCGTTATCCAGATAAAGCCATGTTGCCGCATGATGCCGCATAATAGCTGCAGGAATCAAAGGTGAAATTGAACCTTCAACGGTTTTTTTAACAGCCTCTGCTTTCCGCGAATCCGGAACGCTACAGATAATAGCTTTCGATTTCATAATCTGCTTTATCGACATACTGATTGCTTTTTCAGGAACATCGCTAACCATTTTAAACCAACCTTCACCCATTTGCTGATGGCGACAGGCGTCATTCAAGGTTACAACCAGATAGGCTTTTTCAGTTTCAAAATCTGCAGGAGGGTCGTTAAAGGCCAAATGGCTATTTTCACCAATTCCAACAAAGGCAACATCAATAGAATGTTTGCTAATTAATTTTCCCAAACGGATGCATTCTTCATCAGGATCAGAGGTGCCATTTACATAAATGAATTCCTTCGGAGACACAATATCTACAAATCGTTCTTTCAGATATTTGCGAAACGATGCAGGATGCGTTTCCGATATTCCAATATATTCATCCAAATGAAAGGCACGTACCTTAGACCAATCAACATCCTCTTTTACCAATTCATTTAGCATTTCAAACTGAGATGCTCCGGTGGCCACAATAATATTTGCTTCACCTTTTTCGAGGATAGCCTGTCGAATTAATTTCGCGCCCATTTGGGCCGCTTTTTTACCAAGAACTTGCTTGGTTTCTGAGATTACTATTTCCATATTTCTATGTTTTAAAATGAAATACTTAGATATATATTGAATTATTTCTTTATTTCTATGTATGTCAACATATTACATTTTGTAATAATGCAGATGTTAAAAAATTACTGAACTATTGAGTTTAAATTATCATCTAAAGGAGTCATTTTAGGCATCAGTAGATGAACAAATCCTAAAAGGACCAGATAGGACGAACCCGCAATAACAAAAGCCCAGAAATAGCCGGTATTATTTGCGGTATCAAGCACTGCCCCCAAGGCAATATCAGCAACTACTGCAATTACTACACCAACCATTTTCCCTATTCCGATCACCGAAGCGATGGCTTTTTTCGGGAAAACATCTGAAACTAGCGTAAAGCCATTAATCGACCATGATTGATGGCCTGCTGCCGCAAGACCAATAAGAAAGACAGCAAGCCATTTACTGGCAATCACAGGTACAAAGGATACGGGTAAAATAATAATTGCACAAATAAGCATTGTTATTTTTCTGGCCTTGTTTATTGACCAACCTCTTTTAATTAAAGTACCGGAGGCATATCCACCCAACAAACTTCCGGCATCTGCCATCACGAATATAATCAGGAATGGAAGTCCTATATTTTCAATATCTACCCCAAACTGTTCGGCAAGAAATTTGGCGCCCCAGAAAAGGTAGAACCACCAAACACCATCGGTTATAGTGGTTAATGCGAAAGCCCAGGTCTCCCTTTTTGGAAATAATTTTAACCATGGAACTTTTTCAGTAGTTTCTTTTTCAGAATCGCTGTTAATATAAGCTAACTCTTCTTTTGATAATGCCGGATGTACTTCAGGTCTTTTATAGGTTCTTAACCATAAAAATACCCAAATTGAACTAAGGGCTCCTGTTATAAGAAATGGTATTTGCCAGTTTTTCCCTTCAACTGTAACGACAGCCCCAACAATGAACGGGGCTAAAATAGCTCCAACACTGGTAGAAGCATCAAAAATACCTGTGGCAAAAGCACGATCTTTTTTTGGGAACCACTCTGCTACCGTTTTAATTGCGGCCGGAAAGTTTCCCGACTCGCCAATTCCTAAACCGAAACGAGCTGTTATAAAACCGATTAAACTAAATGCAGGTCTAATTGCAGCATGCAGCATTCCGAATATACTCCATATCACAATTGAAATAGTATATCCTATTTTAGTCCCTAGCCGGTCAATAATGCCGCCCATGAACAATAACCCTAATCCATAAGCAATTTTGAAGGATACCATTATGGCGGCATAATCCTTATTTGACCAGTCGAAAAGTTTTTGTAATGTTGGAGCCATTACAGCAACAATGCTACGATCAAAATAATTGATGGTAGTGGCCATAAAAACCAAGGCCAAAATCCGGTAACGATAATTCCCTATCTTTTGGGTAAGTATTGTCATAGTATGTTGCTTATTAATATTTTCCATCCCTAACATCGTAATGGGTGTGCTTATTTAATAATTTATTTTCATGGTCTATCCAATAAGCAATCCACTGAATTATTTGTCCGGGAGATACTTGCGGTTTGCCAAATAATTCACTCGAAAGTTTTGCATTACTAAGCAGAGCTGTGGAAGACTCATTCCCCCGAAATTTCGGGGTTTTACCGAAAAGTTTACCAAATTCAATGGCGACTTCACGAGCCGAAAGCGTTTCAGGACCTGTAATGTTGATTATTTTGGCTGGGCTGCTACAATGTAACAATGCTCTAATAACCATTCTATTCATGTCTCCCTGCCAGATTACGTTGAAATATCCCATTGACAAATCAACCAGTTCTTCCTTTTTAACTTTCATAGCAATGTCGACCAAAACACCATAACGCATCTCTACGGAATAATTTAAGCGTATTAACGAAACAAGTGTTCCGTTTTTCAGGCTTCCGTATTCAAACATCCGTTCCCTTCCCAGACACGATTGGGCATACTCTCCCAAAGCAACAGGCCGGTCTGATTCATGTGAACCACCTGATATTATATTTACGAGGGGGTAAACACAACCAGTAGAAAAGGCAACAATTCTGGAATCTTTATAATAACCGGCAACCAATGCAGGAACAAAAGTGTTCATTGCCCACGTTAATGAAAGGTTATCTTCCGAGCCAAATTTCATTCCGGCCAGAAAAATGACATTTTTTACCTTCGGCAAACTTTTAATAAAATCTGAATCAAGCAAATCTCCCTTAATTGTTTCAATACTAAATTCCTCAATATGTTCTCGTTCCTGTTTATTGCTGAAACGGGAAACCCCGATGACACGTTTTGAAACGCCTGCTTCTTCACAGGCTCTTTTGGCCATCCGGGCAATCGACGGACCAATCTTCCCTGCAATGCCCAGAAAAATAATATCACCTTCAAGGGATTTAAATAAATCGACCAGATCACTTGTTGGTCTGGACAAAAGCTCTTCCAATTGTTGATCATTTTCAATAACTTGAGGATATTTTAACATAAATTTATTTCTCCATTTTTAAAGATGATATTTTTATACATTCCTACTGCTTCTTTAATTTTTGCGGTATAACAAAACTCATCCGACTGATGAGCCATTTCGGGTTGTCCGGGTCCTAAAATAATAGTTGGTACATTGCCGTAAACTTGTTGCAGAACAGCCCCATCAGTCACATAGGGCAATGATTTTTGGATTTCACTTTTGTTAGTACTTACTCCGCAAACATCGTACACCAGTTGAACAAACGGAGCCCTTTCGGAGGTACTCACCGGTATAAGGTCTACAAGTTTCTCTATCGTTACTTCTTTTCCCAGTTCAAGTGCAAGCCGATTAAGTATTTCTGAATGGTTAACGTTGTTAGTTGAACGTATATCCACCGTAAACTCAGCATAGTCGGGAACTGAATTTAAGTTTTTCCCACCTTTGATCATGCCTACATTGATTGTTGGTAACCCATGCAAATTGTCCTTTTCAGCGTGAAAACGAAAATTTTCTATTTTGGTAATTGCTTTAGCTGCTTTATAAATAGCATTATCGCCTAGCTCCGGCATGGAAGAATGCGCCGTTTTACCAGTGGTTGAAATTTTAAGATATAACGCACCTTTATGCCCGATTGCAGGATAATTGGACGTGGGTTCGCCTACGATGATGGCGCTTGCCTTGCCCAGATCGTATCCTGATTCAGCTAAAAGCTTTGCCCCATGGCATCCTGTTTCCTCCCCCGCTGTGAAAATAAGCCGAATTCCTCCTTTTGGAGCAGACTCCTTAAAAGCTTCAAGCACTGCGCATATCATGGCTGCAAGTCCCCCTTTCATATCACTTGATCCCCGCCCGTATATTTTACCATCTTTTATTATTCCCGCAAACGGATCTACTTTCCATTGATTTGCCCCTAAAGGAACAGTATCGAAATGACCGGTTAGCGCCAGCGGTGGATTTAAACCGGTAATTCCTTTTTCAGCAATTAGGGTCAATCGGTTTTCGGCCAATTTATGATAATTAACATTAAAACTGTTTTTGGACAATAGGTTGCCTACAAATATTGCAATGTCTTTCTCATTTCCTTCCGGATTAATAGTGTCAAACGAAATAAGTTTTTGTGTCAAAGTGATTACATCTTCAAAAATCATATTCTTTATTCTTAATTCTTAATTTATTTCGGACATATTGGTAATAAATTCAAATCTGACCAAACACGTATTTAAGATCAACCTTTTTCAACCAGAGTATTCAATTTATTAACTTCGGAGGTCCTTGGTAAAAACGATACAATGATTGCACCTGTAAGCGCTACACATATAAGTAAAGTAAATCCGGCAGCGTAGCTTTTTGTTGTTTCGTTATACATTGCCCCCACCAACATCGGGAAGAGCGATTCAGCTACTCCATCGGCAACCAGTATAATTCCCATCGTTCG
>JANXXY010000095.1 GCA_025350365.1 Bacteroidales bacterium
CGAAGCCGAAATGCCACTCTTGCGCTTAACATGCAGGGAGGAGGAGGATTCGAAATATGGCAATACGTAGGCCGCATCCCCGAAGCTCCTAAAACAGAGGTTTTATTGGGTGATTATGGTATTTTCGCTGTTAAAATTAAATGTCTTGACATAAAAAAGACGCACCATTATTTTACGTCCGAAGGATTAATAACCACAAAATTAGCTGTAAGTCCCGATGGGAACGACACCTTTTTCGTTCAAGATCCTTACGGAAATTATTTTCAACTGGTAAAAGGGAATGACTGGTTTAAGGACGAAAACAAACTAACCGGAGCAACCTATGGTGTTGTGATTGGCGTTTCAGACATCGAGAAGGCGAAAGAGTTTTACCGTACCATTCTGGGTTACGATCAGGTTGCTTACGACGTAAATAATACGTTTACCGATATTGCCAACCTTCCGGGTGGAGCCAATACTGTTCGCCGGGTTTTGTTGAAACACAGCATATCCCGCAAAGGAGCATTCAGCCCTCTGCTCGGCGAAAGCCAGATTGAGTTGGTTCAGGTTATCGAACGTAAGGCAGGCAGCATTTTTGCAGGTCGTTTATGGGGCGACCTCGGGTTTATTCACCTTTGCTTTGATATAAACGGTATGGCCTTAATGCGTGAGAAATGTAATAAACTTGGCCATCCATTTACGGTAGATAGTAGTAATAGCTTTGATATGGGCGAAGCTGCCGGGCATTTTTCATATATCGAGGATCCTGATGGTACGTTGATCGAATTTGTAGAGACACATAAAGTACCCGTTTTAAAAAAACTGGGCTGGTACGTTAATCTCCGCAAAAGAAATCCCGAAAAGTCATTGCCAATATGGATGCTTAAAGCACTTTCGTTTAACCGAGTAAAGGATTAAAACATATCTTTAAAATGATTGACCTAAAAAACGCTATTCGTTCTATTCCTGATTTCCCAATAAAAGGAATTATTTTTCGCGATATTACTACCTTAATGCAAAACCCTGAGGCTCTTAGGGAAGCCTGCAACCAATTTTACAATCGGTACAAGGATGAGAAAATTGACAAAATAGTAGGCATTGACGCTCGCGGTTTCGTTTTTGGCGCTGTTCTGGCTTACCTTCTGGATGTGGGATTTATTCCGGTTCGTAAGAAGGGAAAGCTGCCTTTTGAAGCCATAAGCGAAAAGTATTCACTTGAATACGGTAATGCTGAGATTGAAATTCACAAAGATGCCATTACCAAAGGCGAGCGGGTTGTTATCATCGACGACTTGATTGCAACCGGCGGCACAGTGGCAGCAGCAATAAAACTGGTAGAAGCTTTGGGTGGCGAAATAGTGGAATGTGCATTTGTGGTGGAACTCACCGATTTGAAAGGCAGAGAAATAATTAAAGATAGAAAAATTTTTACCCTTGTGGAATTCGAGGGAGAATAAGAAAGAAATTCTTCAAATAACCCCAAAAAATGAATTCTGATGAATAAGTTCAACCTTATTATCAGACATCATTTCGCGACTCAACAACAATTATTTCATTACCAACGGCATTGCCTTCACAAAACTGCAACGGCTGAGAAAGGTACTATTTTAAAAGCCCCCATTATTATTTGTGACAACGCCTTTGTTGGAGCGAACTCATATATAAGAGGGGGTGTATATTTGGATAAGTCAGTTAAAATCGAACCAAATTGCGAAATTAAATCGAGTATCATTTGTTCGGAAAGATCTATTAATCATTTGATAAGTGGATAGCACAATAAGAAAAGCACTTCAACCTAGTCTTCCGCTTGGGTGTGGCAGACCATATGAAGTCTTCTTTCATTACACTCCTATTTTTATTTTCTCTATTTGTTCTTTTGTTAAGCCAGAATATATAATTATTTTATCCAATGGCTCCCCACTATTTATCATTTTTTTAACCATTTCTATCTTCCCTTCAATCTTCCCTTCAATATTTCCTTTAATTTCACCTTCTTCTCTTGCAGTATCAATAGAATTTTTTAAATCCCGGTATGATTTTAAACTATCTTCATATGAACGGACTTCTTCCGGTGTAAATTTGGCTATTTCTGCTACTTCAAATAATCTTATGAATATATTTTCTTTCAATTCCTCCGGTATACGG
>JANXXY010000100.1 GCA_025350365.1 Bacteroidales bacterium
CCATCCAATAGATGAAGGTTTGCTAAGCTCTAAATATCAACCCCTTAAAAAGGGGAAATAACCGATTGTATAAAACAGGCTGGAGTTTGTTAAAATATAACCGGCTGAATTAGAACCTCAGCCGAACAAAAAAAGGTTTAAAAGTCACCAAACTATGAAGGAACGAATTAATCTTTCAAAACCATTTCAAGCCATTTGTGGCATATGTATCGCCATTGGAATAGTTGCGCTCACGTATGGTTTTATATCAGACCCTCAGCGCACCTGGGCCAACTATCTTTTAAATAATTTTTATTTTCTTTCATTAGCCATTGGTGCAGCTTTCTTTTTGGCAATTCAATCTATATCCCAGTCAGGTTGGTCGTCTGGTTTCAAGCGCATTCCCGAGGCGATGATGCTGTACATTCCCATAGCGGGAATACTGCTGCTTTTCTTGTATTTTGGTGTCCATCATTTATACCCGTGGTCACGCCCTGAAGTGGTAGCTGCCAGCGAAATAGTTCAGCATAGATCAGGTTACCTCAACATCCCATTCTTTTTCGCACGGATCATTTTGTTTTTTATTGTATGGATCATACTTACACGTATTATTCGTAAGGCCTCGCTAAAAGAAGATGAAACCGGAGGATTAGAGAATTTTATCAAAATTGAATTGTATTCGAAAATTTTTATTTTTGTATTAGCCATCACATTTTCAGCTATCGCATTTGATCTTATCATGTCAATAGATGTAAAATGGTTCAGCACTATATTCGCTTTAAAGAATTTCATTGCTGCCTTTTTGCATAGTTCAGCAACCATATTTATCATCGTGTTGCTTTTAAATAGAAGAGGATATTTTGGCTTTTTTAATGTAAGCCACATACACGATTTTGCCCGTTACATTTTTATACTTTCTATCGTTTACGGCTATTTCTGGTTTGCACAGTTTATGCTTATCTGGTATGGCAATATCCCCGAGGAAACCATCTATTTCGCCAAACGCTGGACATCAGAATGGCAACCCCTTTGGGCTTTAGATATTATTATCAACTGGGCAATTCCCTTTTTTGTATTATTACCGGTAAACACAAGCCGAAACAAATGGGTAGTTCTTACAGTTGCCTTAATACTTGTAGCCGGCCAGTGGATTGATTTATTTGTCGAGATCGTCCCTGGTACTTTAGGTCATAGCAATTTCGGTATCATTGAAATTGGTGCTTTTATTGGTTTTGCAGGGCTGTTTGGCTTAGTAACCGGATATCATTTATCCAAAGCGGCTATTGTACCTAAAAATCATCCTTTAATTGAAGAAAGTTATCAACATCATTTTGAATCATATATTTAAAATATTTCAATACCTGAGTATCGATGTGGCCATTGGAAGTTTAGGAAGTTCCATATTGGCAGTAAAAGTGATCGGCGTAAAATTGCCGACATTGTACTGGCTAATTCTTCCATTATGTGTTTGGATTATTTACACTTCCGATCATATACTTGATGGGTTAAAAGTCAATGATAAAGCTACTATGGGAAGACATTACTTTCATTATTTGCATCGAAAAACCATCACCGTTTTTCTTGTTCTTGCAGCAGCATTATCAATGGTGCTTATCGTGTTAAATTTGGACAATCACATGATTTTTTATGGGTTTTTTATATATTTTATCATTCTGTCATATATTTTATCTAATCATTTTGCGAACCGTATTTTTAAATTTTTCCCGAGAGAATTGATCATCACAATTGGTTATATGGCCGGAACCTGGGGATTTGCGTTTTTGTCGAAATATCCATCCATCACGCATTCGGACATTTTAATTTTCATTGATCATTTTTTAATTATTCTTTCCATCCCACTTCTGTATTCGATTTATGAGTATGATGCCGATAAAAATGATGGGTTTATTTCTTTTGCTACCACATTTGGAATTAAAATTACAGGGGTTATTGCTTTTATAATTTTAACAATTTCCGTATCCGTTTCAACCGTGTATTTTATTCTGAATGATCTTTTTCCAGCCTTAATTCTAATTTCGATGGCAATGTGTTTGTTTACCGCAATCATTTTTCAAAAAAAGCTTTCATCGAATGAGAATTATCGTATCATAGGAGATTCAGTTAATTTTTTACCTTTTCTACTTTTAATTAAATAGTTAACCAACTTTTATGAAGACAGTAAAATTAATTTTATGTTTGGTCTTGATTGTTCTAATTTTTGATGTCTCCCGGCTTAAGGCAAGCGGAGTTGCCAATAACGATAGTTTAGAAATTGGAATTATTGAACATTTGAATCAATATGTTCCGGGTAATATCTTGCTGGTGAATGAAAATAAAGATACAGTTAACCTGAAGAAAATTATTGATAAACCTACGGTGCTGTGTTTTGTTTATTTTGAGTGTCCAATGCTATGTTCGCCCTTAATGAATGGATTGGCAGAAGTAATTGATAAAACTGACTTGAATATTGGAAAAGATTATCAAGTAATTACCATTGGCTTTAATATTGAAGAACCGCTTTCATTAGCTATTTCAAAGAAAAAGAATTATGTGTCGCACATGAAGAAAAAAGGAGCTGCCGATGGCTGGAAATTTTTTATTTCAGACAGTACCAATATCGCCATTGCAACAAACGCACTTGGATTCAGATACAAGCGTGCCGGTAATATTTTTCTGCATTCTGCAACCTTAATATTTATCAGCCCGAATGGTAAAATAACAAGATACCTTAATGGCACATATTTTCTTCCGTTTGAATTTAAAATGGGGATTGCCGAATCATCAAAAGGTGTTTCAGGACCTACCATCAACAAGCTTTTGCAATATTGTTACGGTTACGATACACAAGCAAAAAGGTATGTGCTGGATGTTACCAAACTTGGAGGTGGTATGATTCTATTGATACTATTAACTATCTTGTTTTTTCTCGTTTTTAAGCCTATGCTCCATAAGATAAAACTAAAATCTAAAATAAGTAAAACCCCAACCCCTTAAAAAGGTGTAATAACCGGGTTCGCAAACAAATTAGTACTCATTAAAAAGGATAGAGAAGTAAAAATAAAGTATAAATTTCTAATTATAAAAAGCTTAATAAAAAATTATTATGAGCCAAACTTCTGTCAGTTATCTGGAATATCAAGGTAAATACAAAGGTATTCTGGGATGGATACTATCAACAGATCATAAAAGGATAGGCCTTTTATATTTGTATACGATTGTGTCATTCTTTTTGGTTGGTGCAACGTTGGGTCTGCTGATGAAATTGGAATTAATTGCACCGGGGAGAACCATCATGGATGCTCAAACCTATAATGCTTTTTTTACCCTTCATGGCATAACCATGATATTTCTGGTGGTAATACCAGGCATTCCGGCAATTTTCGGTAATTTCTTTCTGCCAATTATGATTGGGGCGAAAGATGTGTCCTTCCCAAGGCTGAATCTGCTTTCGTGGTGGCTATATGTAATAGGAGCAGCTATAGCAATTTCATCCCAATTTTTGGGATCGGGGCCACCGGATACCGGTTGGACTTTTTACGCTCCTTATAGTTTAAGAGTGCCTACCAATGTGCTTTCGGCTGTGCTTGGCGCTTTTGTTCTTGGTTTTTCATCGATATTGACAGGCATTAATTTCATCACTACAATGCACCGAATGAAAGCACCCGGCATGAAATGGATGAAAATGCCATTATTCCCCTGGTCGCTATATGCTACCGGTTGGATACAAATATTGGCAACGCCTATAATAGGTATCACTCTTTTAATGATTGTAGCTGAACGGCTTTTTAAAATAGGGTTTTTCGATCCTTCCCTGGGAGGTGATCCGCTCCTCTATCAGCATTTGTTCTGGATATATTCTCATCCGGCAGTATATATCATGATTCTACCTGCTATGGGCGTGATATCGGAAATTATACCAACTTTTGCACGAAAAACAATTTTTGGATACTCTGCTATTGTTATCTCTTCCTTCGGCATAGCTTTTATTGGATATTTTGTTTGGGGACATCATATGTTTGCTGCTGGTATGAGTGCCAGATCGCTTTGGTTCTTTTCATTGCTCACTTTTATTGTGGCTATTCCCAGCGCCATTAAGGTTTTCAACTGGGTGGCCACTTTGTACAAAGGTTCCATCAATGTTCAAACACCTTTATATTGGGCGCTCTCATTTATTTTTGTTTTTCTGATTGGGGGTTTATCAGGGTTGTTTCTGGGAAGTCTTGCCGTGGATGTTCATCTTACCGATACGGCCTTTGTGGTAGGCCATTTCCACTTTATTGTCTTCGGAGGAATGGGTTATGCCTTTATGGCCGCTATTCACTATTGGTTTCCAAAGATTTACGGTCGCATGTACGATAAAAGTTGGGCAAATACCGGCTGGCTCATCTTCTTTATGGGATTTCTGGCACTTTATTTTACCATGTTTTATCTGGGTATGAAAGGTCAACCCCGCAGGACGTATGATTATTTCGAGGAATATCATTCGGGCAATATTATTTCGTCTTTGGGCGCTATTGTTATGCTATTCGGGCTCGCTATTATCATTATAAATTTGGTTCGCTCGGCACGACATGGCGAAAAGGCACCGGCGGATCCGTGGGGAGGAAAAACACTGGAGTGGACAATTCCTTCTCCGCCTCCGATTGAAAATTTTGAGGAAATACCTGAAATTACACATGACCCTTACGATTATAAATAGTTTCAGTACAAATTTGACAATGAAACGATTTGAAAAAAGCGAAATGTACTTTATATAATGCATCATTTATACTTCAATATTAAGTTGTTGCTACAATTGAAGTACTAAATAATTAAACAACTGAACAACATGGAACATACCTTAACCATACAACACCGCGATGATGATGCCTCGAGAATAGGAATGTGGCTGTTTATTTTTACTGAATTATTTTTATTTGCAGGCCTCTTTCTTGTTTTCGCAGTTTACAGAGTCAAATACTACGAAGGGTTTCACCTTGCAGCAAAGGAATTAAATGTTACCGTGGGAACCATAAATTCCATCATCCTTTTATTGAGTGGAATGACCATGGGGATTGCATATTTAGCCATTCAGAAAGCAAAAAATAAGCTAACATTAGCAATGCTGGGTATTACAATTTTGCTGGGTATTATCTTTTTGGTAAATAAATATTTTGAATGGAGTGTTAAGTTCGAACACGGATTATATCCCGGATCGCCTGAGTTAATCAGTCTGAGTAAGGGAGATGTGATGTTTTTCGGTTTATATTTTTTCATGACGGGCTTACATGCGCTGCACCTCATTGCGGGACTTATTCTTATTGTAATAGTGTTTGGGGCTGTTATCAGAGGTCGTGTTCATTCCACAAAATATGCTTTACTCGAAAATTGCAGCTTGTACTGGCACTTAGTCGATTTAGTATGGCTTTTCCTATTTCCACTATTTTACCTTATAAATTAATAATGATGGAACCAATTAAAAAGAAAGTTGAAGGGTACAGGCTATACATGATCACTTTTACCGTGTTATCGATACTTACGTTAATTGCGGTTTGGCTAACTCATGTAAGGTTTGCTTCTCCCCTTGTAATAGGATTAATTATGCTTATTGCGGCAATACAGGCAATAATTGTACTTTTTTATAATATGCATTTAAAGTTTCAGGATAAAATACTCACCATATTTGTAGGGTTAATATTCTCTTTAATCTTTTTATTGATTATTGTTACGATGCTGGATTTTGTTTACCGTTAAAATCTGAACTATGTTTTCCGGAGCTTCTAATTTTGTAAATAGTGTCGACAGACTCACGCTGTTAATTTTTCTTATATCGCTGTTCTTTCTGGTGGCCATCACTGCTACCATGATCTATTTTGTTTTTCGATATAATATGAAACGAAATCCAAAATCGGAACATATCGAGGGTAATTTAACACTTGAAATAGTGTGGACAATTATTCCGTTAATCCTTGTCGGTTTCATGTTTATATATGGCTGGAGGGATTGGAAAATGATGAAAAGTCCTCCAAAGAATGCTTTTACTATTAAAAGTAACGCCCGAATGTGGAGCTGGTCGTTTTCGTATCCGAATGGAAAAGTAACCGATACCTTGTTTGTTCCTATGAATAAGCCCGTTATTATCAATGTTAATTCATCGGACGTCATTCATAGTCTGTATATCCCTGCCTTTAGGGTGAAACAGGATGTAGTTCCCGGCAATAAAAATTTTTTATGGTTTATCGCCCAGAAAGAAGGAACGTATGATTTATTTTGCGCTGAATATTGCGGTTTACGACATGCTTATATGACCACTGCTGTTGTAGCTATGCCCCAAAAGGTTTTCGACAAATGGTACATTGATACTGCGGCAGTGGCAAAAGTTTCAGCTACAGGTAAACTAATATTACCAGGTTTGGCAATTATTAAACGAAATGGTTGCACGGCATGTCATTCATTTGATGGATCAAAAATCGTTGGTCCTTCTTTTAAAGGGATCTATGGCGAAAAAACGACTGTGGTTGTTAACGGCAAAGAGCAACAAGTTACGGTTGATGACGATTATATCCTGGAATCAATTTACGATCCAAATGCAAAGGTTTTGAAGGGATTCCAATCAAACCTGATGCAACCTTATAAAGATTTAATCAGTAAGGATGAAGTAAAAGAAATTGCTGAGTATATTAAGTCGCTGAAATGATATTTTCTCAATAAAAAACAGACTATAATTAAATATTTTTTGATATACATTTGTAAATGAAAATTTACAATACTGAACACTATTGGAATGAAGTAGCAGAGCATATATCAAACAGGTCAAATAATAAATTGATCGCAGGAGACGACGAACCTTATTATCGTTATAAGAGAAATTTATTTTTGAAACTCCTGGACAAAATTGATTATAAAGATAAAGTTATACTTGAAGTTGGTTGTGGTCCTGGTGGAAATCTCAAATATTTGTATCATAAAGGTTGTAAAAATCTTTTTGGTGTTGATATCTCGAGTAAAATGATTGCTCTTGCTGAGGAACAATTAAAAAATACAAATGTATCGGTACAAAAAAATGATGGAATAAATATTCCATTTTCAGAAATTTCTTTTGATATTATTTTTACATCAACCGTCTTACAACATAATACAGACGAAGAAATATTAAAAAAATTAATCAAGAATATGTGCCAACTTTCAAAATATGAGGTTATAATATTTGAGAGGATTGAACGTACCATAAAGGGGCATGAGAGTAATTTAGGCAGACCTATTGCATACTATTCAGATTTGTTTTCTAAAAATAATTACAAATTATACGAAGTGAACTACTTACCAATTCAAATCAGTTATTATGTATGTGGTTCTATCAGAAAGATATTTAATTCCAAAAGCAGAAAAGAGGGAGAACCTTTAACGTCGTTCTCCGTTTTATTACAAAATGTATCATTAGTAGTAACTAGATTATTAGATAAGATTGTACCATGTAAACGAGATGTGGCGATGCTACGATTCATTAAATTAGATATTTAGTAATACGCTAATATACAATATTTTGGTAATTTTTCAACTTCTGTATTTTTATAAAATTTAATACGTAGAAATAAATAAATATCTCAATATATATCTCAATATTTCATTTTTAGAATGTTGCTGAAAATTTACCGAAGTATTGAATATAAGTACTGTTTAATCCGATAATCTTATTATTATCAAGTGTTGCTCCTGCATGGGTTTGGCTCACGAAACGGAAGTTAGTGTAAGTTAGCCTATAATTTTTGATTTTTTTTCTGCGAGAAAGCGAACAAAACTTGGGAATTATTATCAATGAAAATTTGTATTTAATTGGTTTAGTGCAGATGAATCCAAAAAGTGACGTGCACTATATAATTTTCCTTAAAATCAACGTATATTAGATTTCAAATTGAATTTCAATGAATATAAAAATTTCGAAAAACTACATCAAAATTGCATTTTGGTTGTCCATTGCCATTAGTATACTTGAGCACTTTACAAGTTTTCTTGATGAATATAGCTTTATTGATTTTCGCTATGCTACATTTCAAAGGTTTCTTGTAAACAGTTTGATGGAAGTAACTATCTCTTTTCTGATTAGTATGCTTCTTTTTGTGGTGAATTATTATTTACTAAGGCCATTTCAATTAAACAAAGTAAACAAGTTTATGTCAATTCTTTTGGCTTTTCTAATTTCGTTTATTGTAGTTGTTTTTTTAACCCATTATTTATTTATGCTTAAAGAATCAATTTTTGCTCGTCGGGATTCCGAAGGATTTAAATTTATTTATTTGTTTCGGGATTTCATTACAGCATTTGCAGTAATAATAAGCACTTTAGTTATTCAGGTTATTAATCAGAATCAGAAAAATAGGCTCGAAATTCAAAATCTTAAAATTGAAAACCTTCAACGACAATTTGAAGCATTTAAAAATCAAGTCAGTCCGCATTTTCTTTTCAATTCTTTAAATACAATGAACGCTTTAATTCGCGAAGCCCCAGATATCGCTCAAGAATATCTGAGCCATTTATCAATGGTTTTGCGCTATACATTGCAGGCCAACGAAAACAAACTGGTTTCGGTGCAGGAAGAGCTAAAATTTGTCGATTCGTATTTTTTTCTTGTCAAATTGCGGTATGGCAATAATATTGAATTGCATCAAAAAATAAGTGATGCTTTAATGGGTCATAAAATGCCTCCATTAGCCTTACAAATTCTGATCGAAAATGCAGTAAAACATAATGAAATAAGTAAAAGAAATCATTTAGAAATAATCATTTCAGAAATTTCAAACGAAACAATGCAAATAAAAAATAACATTAATGTGAAATACAACCAAGAGAAAGGTACAGGTTTGGGATTGGCGAATTTAACCAATCAATACAGGATTCTTTCCGGCAAAGAAATTAGCATCTATAAGGATGACAATTTCTTTATTGTAGAACTGCCAATATTGAAAATATGAAAGCAATTATAATTGAAGATGAAGTATTGGCTGCACGTAATTTGCACACAATTTTAAATGAAATAGGTGGTTTTGAAGTAGTTGCAACACTCGAAAGCATCGCGGATACGATAGAATGGTTTGAATTAAATCAATTGCCCGATGTCCTTTTTATGGATATTCATTTGGCAGATGGGTCTTCATTTGAAATCTTTAAACGAGTAAATATTTCTTGTCCGGTAATTTTTACTACGGCATACGACGAATATGCTTTGATGGCATTTAAAGTAAACAGCATTGATTATTTGCTTAAACCCCTTATAAAATATGAGGTCCAAAAATCGATCGATAAATTAAAATTGATGTCAAAAGGGAATATCGATATTGCCGATTATCAAAAATTACTTTCCATGATAAAAATCGAAAGTAACTATAAAACACATTTTTTAGTTTCGCAAAAGGGTGATAAGCTTGTCCCGCTGAGTGTCGATGAAATTGCATATTTATATATTGACACTAGTGTTGTTAAAGCCATTACGTATGATAAAAAAACATTTATCATGGATTTTACACTCGATGAATTATATCTCATGCTAAACCCAAAAGTCTTTTATCGGGCAAACCGACAATATATTATATCTCGAAAAGCTATTAAAGACATAGACATGTGGTTTAATTCCAGGTTGTCCGTCAATTTACAGGTTTCAACCGCCGAAAAAGTATTGATAAGCAAAGCTCGTATCCACGAATTCAAAAAATGGTTTGAGTAAAATTCAACCTGCTTTCAAGTCATTTCAGTTTTCAATTTTACAGTCTCACCTGCTTTTCTAACATAACAGCTTTACTTCTTTGGTAATTTCGTTTCATAAAACAAAATTAAAAGGAGGCAAAAGCCATGAAAAATTTTATTCTACTTCTTATCGTGTTGTTAATTAACGCTAACATTTTAAATGTAATAGCAGACCAGGGGCCAGGTAATGGGGAAGGTGCTAAAATAAAGGGTATATTAATAGAAGAGAAAGATACCATACCCATTGAATTTGCCAACATCGCTTTATATAAACAAAGCGATTCTACCCTCGTAACATGGACAGTTTCGTCAGATAAAGGAGCCTTCGAATTAACAAAAGTTCCCGTTGGAAACTACAAACTTGTTACCAATTATTTGGGATATGAAAAAAAGACAATAAATAATATTACTGTTTCCAAAGTAGGCGTTACCATTGAGCTTGGTAAAGTTACACTTCAACAGATGAAAAAGGAAATGAAAGAGGTAACTGTTTTGGGTGTTCA
>JANXXY010000161.1 GCA_025350365.1 Bacteroidales bacterium
TTGTAATTGAGGTTTTGAAAAAAAATAAGTGAATTAATTTCGGGAACACCCCTAAAAAAAATAGGGGGTGCATTGCACCCCCTTCACCAATTACACGTTGGAATTAGAGAACTTTTGTGTGGATTGGATTTAATTTATTCAGCCTCGGTATAAGCTATTTCACCATGTTGAGAAATATCCAAACCTGTTGTTTCTTCATCAGATGTAGCTTTAATACCTAGTGTTTTATCTACAATCCAGAAAATTATTGCTGTTAAAACTCCACTATAAACAATGGTAGCTAAAACTGCTTTAACCTGAATTAAGAATTGAGCGGGGTTTCCATAGAATAGACCCTTATAAGAACCTTGAATAGCCGCAGTTGCAAATAAACCAGTTGCCAAAGCCCCCCACATACCACCAATACCATGAACGCCAAAGGCATCTAATGCATCGTCATACCCAAGTTTTGGTTTAACAATCCCTACCATAATATAGCAGAATACCGATACAAGAAGACCGATAATGATTGCACCAGAAACATCAACAAACCCTGCTGCGGGTGTAATCGCTACTAAACCTGCCACAGCCCCGGTACAAATACCTACTACGGTAGCTTTTTTGTTAATAAACCAGTCGAGCAAAGCCCATGAGAGTGCAGCAGCTGCCGTAGCTATATGTGTTACAAGAAAAGCGCTGGCAGCTAAACCATCAGCAGCAAGACCACTTCCGGCGTTGAAACCAAACCATCCAAACCATAGTAACGCAGCTCCAATAACAACAAGAGGAACGTTGTGAGGAGGTGTCGGATGCCCATCGTAGTATTTGCGCTTGCCAATCATTAAGGCTGTAACAAGCGCAGCAATACCTGCATTTATATGAACTACGGTACCACCGGCAAAATCTAGTGTTCCAAGCTTAAATAACCAGCCATCGGCTGACCAAACCCAATGTGCAATTGGATTGTAAACGAAGATAGCCCACAGGAAGGTAAAAATCAGGAATCCCCGGAATTTAATACGTTCTGCAAACGCTCCAATGATAAGGGCTGGAGTAATAACTGCGAACATGCATTGAAAGAGCACGAATACAATGTGAGGAATAGTACCGATCATTTCAGGAGCGCCGTTCACAATTTTTCCTGTAGCTTGTGAGTGTGAAATAAAATATGGACTCAAGTCATTGATTCCAATCCCTTTAAGAAATGCCCAATCAAACCCGCCAATAAAGGGAGCCAAAGCACCTTTTGAAGAACCAAAAGCATTACTATAACCAAAAGCTACCCATTCCAAACTAATTACTGCAGTAATAATAAAACACTGAATGAGAACGCTCAATACGTTTTTCCTACGAACCAAGCCACCATAAAATAGTGCTAAACCGGGAATGGTCATTAATAATACCAAGGCTGTTGCTACAATCATCCAGGCTGTGTCTCCCGAATCTACTTTTGGTGCAGGTATAGTTGCTGCCGTTGTTGCTGCTACCTGTGCAAATATTGCTAATGATGTTACACTTGTTAAAACCAAGGGTAAGCCAATATATTTAAGAATTTTTTTTATCATGATTTTCTGTTTTTTGGATTAGTCAACAAATTTATTTTTTTATATCGTATAGGGAATCATCTCCATGATCTCCCGTACGTATGCGTATTGATTGTTCGACAGTTTCAACAAAAATCCTTCCATCACCACTTTCGCCGGTGTAGGCTGATTTAAGAATGGCATTAATGGATTTTTCTAAGTTAACATCGCGAACAACAAACGAAATAAATATTCTATCGATGGTATTCACATCATAAGCGACACCTCTGAAAATTAATCCTTGTTTTGCTGTGCCCTGCCCTTTAACATCCCACCAGGAAAGGAAATCAATATCAGCTTCGTGCAGTGCTTTCCTTACGTCTTCGAACTTTGTTTTACGAATAATGGCTTCAATTTTTTTCATGTCTGAGTTTTTAAATATTTAATAATTAAAATGTGATACCAAAAACAAGGTGTATGTAATCCATAAGGTTATATGTTGCTGAAGGATTCACAACTAAAGTTGCCCTAAGCGGCAAGGAAAATGCATCAGTGATTTTAACCGATTTTGATAAGGTTACACCAATATTTACAATAGAAAATGATTTTTTACTGGCTGATGCATCAAAAGTTGTGTACCCATAATTATTGTAATAACTAGCCCAAGGTGTA
The DNA here is from genome assembly GCA_025350365.1 of Bacteroidales bacterium. Lineage (GTDB taxonomy): Bacteria > Bacteroidota > Bacteroidia > Bacteroidales > JAAUTT01 > JAAUTT01. Next base: position 2,175 of record JANXXY010000161.1, read on the forward strand.
AAACCGAAAAAGAAAGCTGCCGGACCTTTGGTATATCCCAATTCAATATATGTTGAGTAAGCCTGTGTAGTGTCATTACTAGTGCTTACCTTTTTATCGAATCCGTAAAACATGGTATTCCACGTTACACTGATTGGGAAAAATTCAGGTCCGGTATACCCTATTGTACCTTCAAGCATATGTCCTGTTTTATTACTGGAATAATCAAAATACTTAGCCTTGGGGAAGTTCCAGTCATAATCGGTAAATGTAAACTTTAAATGACCTGCAGTTAATGAAACATAAGGGTCAACTTCCTTATAACTTCCCAAGAAATCTGTAGACCCCCAAACACCGATTTCGAAATTTCCTTTCGAAAATGCTAAGGTTGGTTGAAAATTGGGAGTTGGACTTCCTGTAGCCATAGAACCACGCCATACATAGTGGCTAACTAATTCGGCAGTAACTTTAATAGGTGGAGCCACTGGGGCAACCTGTGCTGAGGTTTTACTAAAATTGAAAACTCCCGAGAAAACTAAAACCAGCGCGAGCAAAATGTTTTTGTTTTTCATAGACTTAAAATTTAGGTTTGTGAATTTTTTGTTTGTCACTACAAACATATAAATAATATTTAATACCCCCAAATTATATAGGTAGTAAAACAAAAAACATATATATTTATTTGATAGACGTCTAAAAAAATGGGGTGCAATATAAATAAATACCATTTTTGAATAACAAAGTTGTTTTTTCACTTCTTTTAACAAACTTGAAGCGTGTAATTTAATTTATTTAACCAAAATTTGGAATTTGATTCAAATATTTAAATAAAACTCACTTTTTTATTAGATTACTTAGAAATATCTTCGATTTATTAAATTTTATGTGTTTAAAATGAATTTTACTGAGATAGAATAAAATTATTATTTCCATTTATTGTTGTGTCAAATGACATTATAAACAAAAAGCGCTGCATAGTTTCCCATGCAGCGCTTTTTGTGTGCTAAATTCTTTAATATTAAGAAAAGGTTATGTTTACAATTCCCTAATCCAGATGTTTCGATAGCTTACAGGATTTCCATGATCCTGAAGTGAAATTGGTTCTTTCATGCTATGAGCTGTATATTCAGGTAATCCAATATAAGGGGTAGTACCGCGAATTTCAGTGTTATTCTGAATTAAAACACCATTGTGCAGGATGGTGATATGTGCAGGAACAGCTACTCTGCCATTTTCGCTGAAACGTGGTGCCTGGTAAATAATGTCGTAAACTTGCCATTCACCCGGTTTTTTACAGGCGTTTGCTAATGGGATACTTTGTTTATAAATCGACCCTGTTTGTCCATTAACATAGGTTTTATTGTTATAACAGTCCAATACCTGAACTTCATATCTGTTTTGCAGGAAAATACCACTGTTGCCGCGTCCCTGACCATCACCTTTTACTTCAGAAGGTGAACGCCATTCAATGTGTAATTGACAATCGCCAAATCCGCGTTTAGTTTTAATACCACCTGTACCACCTTTTACTGTAGCACATCCATCAGCAATAGTCCACGTGGCCACTCCGCCTTTTTCACTATCCCATTGGTCGAGATTTGTACCATCGAATAGCACGATTGCGTCTGATGGCGGTTTAGTTCCTTCTCCGGGAGTGACAATTGGAGGTACCGGTGCATATAATTCGGTACTCTCAGGATTTTTTTCGACTTTTTTTTCTGTCTGGGCAAATACACCCAATGTTAGCACCAATAAAAGTGTGGCTAATGTTAAGCTTTTCATAAATAAAATAATTATAGTTGTTTGTAAATATAAATATGAATTTTTTTGACTCTTTCGAAACCAAGTACTAAGGAACATTTTTTCTTCGTAAATACAAAACCATTATTACAGATTACATTGTTTTACGTTAGAAATCCTTAGTTATTTTCCAATTTTATAAGTTTTCCGGGCGATAATTGGTTATCAACTATAATCTCGGGAGGGTTACCCTTATAATAAATATTGCTATTACCTTCAAACTTAACTTTAAGTTGTTGTATTACATTTACATACACATCACCCCAGCCACGTTGACGTACATAGCAATCGTTGGAAAGGAGACTGTCAGCATAAATTTTACTACTACCTCCAGCCCATATTTCACAATTGCTACAATTTCCTTTTACTTTATAGAATCCAAAACTATCAGCTCCCATAAATATACCGCAATATCCTGAATTCACAGTTACATCTACTTCACAAAATTTGCCCCAATCAACAAACTGGAAGGTGTTTGCCTTAAAAGTTCCCAAAGTAACAAAATGTAAAGGTTCATACGCGTAAAGGATCAGATCCTGATTGATGTGAAGTTCCAGCTTTATTTTCTCGTATTTTCTTGACCATGTATATTTTGCATTTTGGCTGATGTAGACAATACCTTCTTTTTCTTCGATATGTACAGCTTTTTGCAGATTTTCACCACAGGTAATGAGTACTTTATTAATTGTATCATTTATTAGAGCTATATCAAAGATGCTGTTTGTTTCGATTCGTGAAAATGAATTCATGATCATTACCTCTTTGGTAGTTGATTCTCCACCGTCAAATAATCCATTATTATCACATGATAACAGGAATATAGAGATAAATATAAAACTTAATAATTTCATATAATAGCTTAAAAATTTAATACTTCCAACGGTAACCGATGCCCCATTCAATAAAATCGGCAATAGCAGTCCAATGTGCTTTTATGGTAATACCGGCAATCAATCTTGGTGAAAGTTGATAACGAATACCTATACGATTACTGATTTTCCCCGATTTTGTATACGGGTTTTTTAAATAAATACCTGGTTGAATAACATATGATAGTTTTCCCATTCTGAGTTCGTAGGAAAGATTCCAGGAAACCCGCAATAAATCATTTCCTGTGGTGGTATCGTTTTCCAGTTCCAGCTTTTTTTTAAGTGATGGATCGAAATAAAAATTTATAGAACTCCCAACCATAGTAGTTTGAGTAATTTCACGACTATATTCGGCTGATAATGCCAAAGGGGTAAATTTCACGTTATATTGCTGGGTTAGTTGTTTTCTACCCAGAGCACCCATTATCATTAAATGATTTCGTTTTTGCTCTTTTGGTTCTTCGGATCGGATATAATCACTTTGATTAGGTTTATTTATCAGGTATTGCAGACCGCCGAAAGCTGTAAATAGATTTAATCCTTTGTTGGGCTCCTGATAGTTCCCGTTTGATGCATGCATCAAACCAAGTCCGAGTTTAAGGTAGGTTTGTGAATTTATTCGAGCGGTTCCATTAATGTTGTAGTTTATAAATACATTGAATTTGGAACCAATAGCCATATCGAAATAGTTATTTTTGGCGTCAAATCGTTTTGAGACATAAGTTAAGCCAAAGTCGATTCCGTTTCCAAAATTGAAACGTGGATTTCCGCGAATATAATATCGGTCAATATAGCAATACAGGGATGTCATATTTCCATAAACCTGATTGTTGCCAAGTCCGGAATGATAAATTCCAATTCCAATTTTTGGATAATTATAATGTTGATGCCATAATTTATCACCTTTCGTGAGTAGTCCAACATTTAATTGATAGCCAGTTACGTGGTCTTTAATAAAATAGGATATATATTCCATATGAGGAGTAACAAAGCCATAATGAAAATCGCCTTCGAAATAAAGCTTCTTTTTCCAATCTGATGACTGTGAAAAACAAATGGAAAAAAGAAGCCCGAAAAGAATGCAGCTGACTTTAACACGTTTAGTCAAGATAATTCCTAAATAACACATCCGGCAAAAATAGTAATTTGGTATGTATTTCGGTTATTATTTTAAAATTCATCTTATAAAACCAAAACGGATAATTATTGTTGCTTACAAGATTGCATTGAACTTGTAAAGTATATATTTGTAGTTCAAATCAATATTATCTCTGAAAATAATATATGCAACTAATTAATAATGTACAAGCTCCTTATTTCATTTTCGATAATTTATCGGGTTTTAACGAGATAAAACATTTTGTATCTACACGGCATGGAGGAGTAAGTAAGGGTGATTATTCATCATTAAATATAGGTTTTGGAACGGACGATGATCATGCATTAGTGCTTGAAAACAGGCAAATTTTAGCAAAATCCGTTAATATATCACTTGATTCATTTGTGATTTTGAATCAAATTCACAATACAAACGTTGCTGTGGTTACCAGTAGCATGCGGGGAAATGGCGTATATAGCCGCGATACGGCACTTTGCGGAACCGATGCAATGGTTACAAATCAACCTGATATTTGCATTTTTGTGATGTCTGCTGATTGTGTACCTCTGTTATTTTTCGATCCGGTAAATAAAGTTATTGGAGCTTGCCATGCCGGATGGAGAGGTACTATAAACAAGGCGCCTCTCGCAACAATAAAAACTATGTGCCAAACCTTTGGGAGCATTCCAGCTGATATCATAGCCGGCATAGGCCCATCAATCGGACCTTGTTGTTACAATGTTGGAGGTGAGGTGATTGATTCTGTTCTTCGAACATTTGGAAGTACCGATTCATTAATTCGGTTTGATAATTTTGACTGGCAACCATATTTTGATTTATGGGCTACTAATAAATATCTGCTCCTTGAAGCTGGTATAAACGATAACCATATCGAGTTAGCAGGTTTATGCACTCAATGCCATCATAACGATTTTTTTTCCTCACGCCATGGCAAAGGAATTACCGGAAGATTTGGTGCAGGAATTATGTTAAAATAGAATTATTAAAATTCTATAAACTAACTTTTAAAAAATCCTTTATCCTTTTATCAAAATCACTTTTACTTATTAATCCTGTTGACATTTGCGGTTTGGAGGATGCCGGACAGAATAGAACTGACGGTATGCCTGAAACTCCAAAAACGTTGGCAAGTTCTTTCTGATCATCAACATCAACTTTATAAACGTTTATTTTGCCTTTGTATTCTTTGGCAATCTGGTCAACAGTTGGAGCCATAATTTTGCATGGACCGCACCAGGTAGCATAGAAGTCGATAATACAAGGCTTGTCTCCGGCAAATTTCCACTCCTTACTTTTTGAATAATCAAACACTTTTTGTTTAAATGTTACAGAAGTAAGGTGTTCTATTTGTGATTTTTCTGCGTTTGTAACTTCTTGTTTTTTGGGAGCTTGCTGACTCTGGCAACTTCCGAAAGGAATTAGGGATATTGATGCAATAATTAAATAATTAGCTGCTTTCATATTGATTCGTTTTATATTTTTAACTTCATTTATGTTAACTACAACCAGAAACGTATTTTGTTTTGAAAATTGAATGAGCAAATTTATTAATCTTTTCCTGAAAGAACTATATTTACCACTCAATCATTTCCACTTAGGAAATGAGAAGTAAGGAACATAATCCGGTGAACCGGACTAAAAACAAAATAAAACAACTAATTTAATAATGTGATCTATGAAAAAATTATTGACATCTAAATGGTCTTATGTCCTATGCTTACTGCTGATTGTCGTAGTTTTTTATTCATGTATAAATAAAGAGGTTGTTACGCCTTGTTTACATGGTCATACTTATGGTTTTTTCGGTGGTTTATGGCACGGATTTATTGCCCCTTTTGATCTGTTTGGAATGATTTTTTTTGATGACATTACCGTATTTGCCCAAAATAATAATGGAGCCTTTTATGCTTTTGGATTTCTGCTTGGTAGTGGTGGATGGGGTTTCTTTGGTGGAAAAGGAGCAAAATGGAGAAGAAAATAATAGTATATAGCTTTCTCTGGAATGATAAAAATTGCCCGAAATAGTTTAGCCTTTAGTTTATTAATATTCATTTCGTCTTTCAGTTGGGCGCAAAATAGGGCCTCAATTGAGGGAAATATTAAGGACGACAATGGCAATTTACTGAGTCATGTAAATGTTTATCTTGACCGCACATTCTTTGGAACCTCAAGCAATGATAGCGGCTTTTATCGGTTATTAATTCCATCCGGCAAAGATTTCTCGCTCGCATTTTCTATGATCGGGTATCAAAGTCATAGGCGGGTAGTACATCTTAAAAATGCTGAAATACTGAAAGTTAATATCGTTCTTCGTCAGGAGGTCAGATCCATAGCAGAGGTTTCTGTTAGTAGTGAAAGCGATAGGGTCGGAAACATCAGTCGTATCAGCATGAATGATTTTATGCTTATACCAAATCCAAGCGGAAACATTGAAACATTAATCAAGACACTTCCCGGTGTGTCATCATCGAATGAATTAAGCTCACAATATTCGGTACGTGGTGGAAATTTTGATGAAAATCTGGTGTATGTAAACGATGTAGAGATAGTTCGTCCTTTTTTGATACGTACAGGGCAACAGGAAGGATTAAGCTTTATAAATCCCGACATGGTTTCGTCAGTGAAATTTTCGGCAGGTGGATTCGAAGCCAGATACGGTGATAAAATGTCATCAGTGCTTGATGTTGTTTATCGCAGGCCAACGAAATATCTGGCTACAGTTAGTGCGAGTCTCCTGGGAACATCAGCATCAGCTGAAGGAATATCGAAGAATGGAAAGTTTACTCATATTACAGGTTTTCGATATAAAACATCACAATACCTGTTACATACGCTAGAAACTAAAGGCGATTATAACCCTTCTTTTACTGACATACAATCTCTAATTACTTACCAATTTTCGAAGAAGCTGGAAGGCAGTTTTCTTGGCAATTTTGCTCAGAATAAATACCAGTTTGTCCCGCAATCGCGATCGACAAATTTTGGGACGATCACGCAGGTTTATAATCTTACCGTGTTTTATGGTGGTAGGGAAATGGACAAATACCGTTCGATGCTAGGTGCTTTTACTCTGCAGTATAAACCCATTCAAAAGTTATCCTTAAAACTCATAGGCTCAGCTTACTCCACATTTGAACAGGAAACCTTTGATATAGAAAGTCAATACCTTATTAATGAACTGGATAATACACCAGGTTCAAAAACTTATGGCGACAGTTTGTTAAACCTTGGAGTAGGAGGGATGCTCAATCATGTCCGAAATTATCTTTGGGCCAATACATACACGGCATCACATATTGGAACGTTTTTAACTGGAAATCATCAGCTAAGATGGGCATTGGATTATAAACGCGAAATAATTACCGATCACTTAAATGAGTGGAACCTGATTGATTCTGCCGGATATTCAACTCCATATTCTCCAAAATCCATTCAATTATATGATGTAACAAATGCGAATAACGAAACCACATCCAATCGGTTTTCAGGGTATCTTCAGGATTCATACCAGTTCAGCAATGAAAAACATAAATTTTTTATTAATGGAGGTATTCGTTTAAATTATTGGGATTTTAACGCTGAAATTTTGGTCAGTCCACGATTCAGGCTGTCCATCAAACCCGGTTGGAACCGAGATATAATGTTACATATTGCCACAGGAATTTATTACCAACCTGCATTTTACAAGGAGATGCGCGATTTTCATGGAAAGCTAAACTCTGAAATTTTAGCTCAAAAGAGCATTCATTTTGTTGTTGGAGGAGACTACCATCTATCTCTTTGGGATCGCCCATTTATTTTTACTTCGGAAATGTATTTCAAGCAACTGCGAAAACTTATACCTTATAAAGTTGATAATGTCCGGATTCGTTATACTGCTGAAAATAATGCAAAGGGATATGCCACCGGGATTGATTTTAAATTAAATGGTGAATTTGTTCCGGGAGTTGAATCATGGGCAAGTTTGTCTCTTCTGAAAACGGAAGAAGATATTATTGGCGATTTTTATATTGACAAAAACGGTAACCGCATAGAACCTGGTTATTTTCCAATGCCAACAGACCAGCGGGTTAATTTTAATTTATACTTTCAGGACTATCTACCCAACAACCCGACGTTACAAATGCATTTGAACCTAGTTTATGGAAGTAGTTTGCAGGTTAGTCCTCCAATGCCTGCGCGTTTCGACCAAACATTTCCAATAGGCCCATACCGACGTGTAGACATGGGTTTTTCGAAAATATTCAAAAGTGATGATCATGTAAGTAATGTTGAATGGATCAACAAATTCAAAGAGTTTGTTGTAAGCCTCGAATTCTTCAATCTTTTAAATATTAATAACAAAGCTTCATACCTTTGGGTACGCACAATTTCGAATCAGGAAAACTTTCCCAATGAATTTGCCGTGCCCAATTATCTTACTTCGAGAAGGATAAATTTGAAGTTGGCCGTAAGGTTTTAGTAGGATTGGGTTATAAAGCCTATCTTTACACATTTAAATGAAAAATTTAATGCGAAACCGATATATTAAGGTAATATTCATATTATTATTAGTTTTAATTGCAACCTATTTCGGAGTAAGAAAGTATGTACTCAATGAGGTATTACAAAGATTGACGATAAAAACCGAAACAAATTTTAGTTTGAAAATAGGATATTCGCAAGCAGGTTTTGTTGGATTTAAAACAATATTAATTCGCAATCTTACGGTTCTTTCTCAAGGCAACGATACAATAGTTCGGGCCGATTCTGTTCAGGTAACACCTAAACTTATTCAGTTACTGTTCGGTAAAATGCGAATCTCAGAATTATCTATCAGTCATGCCAATGTTTATTTCGACGTGCATCTTCTTCGTTTATTTAAGAATAGGTATCAGACATCGCCCAAAGATTCTGCATCTCAACCCAAAGAGGCAAGCTATGCACGAATGTTAAATTCTATACAAAGACAGTTATTCACCGTCATTCCCAAAGAAATTACCATTCGGACTACAGGATTAGTTTATCGACGGGATTCTATTT
>JANXXY010000187.1 GCA_025350365.1 Bacteroidales bacterium
CGAAGCTCATCATTTTTCAGAAGGTCGGTTACTGTTGCTCCTGTATCTTCGGCCATACGTTCAACCACATGATAGCTTTCGGGATGAACTGCACTGTTGTCGAGAGGATTTTTAGCATTTGGAATACGAAGAAAACCAGCCGCTTGTTCGTATGCTTTATCGCCCAGGCGAGGTACCTTCATCAGATCCTTGCGTGAATCGAAGGGGCCATGTTCCTTGCGAAAATTCACAATGTTTTGAGCTAATTGTGGTCCAAGTCCTGAAACATATGTTAACAGATGCTTGCTGGCTGTATTCAAATTTACACCCACCTGATTAACGCAACTTTCAACCACCGTATCAAGGCTTTTTTTAAGTTTAGATTGATCCACATCGTGCTGGTATTGACCTACACCAATAGATTTAGCATCTATTTTTACAAGTTCGGCGAGGGGATCCATCAGCCGACGACCAATGGAAATCGCACCACGAACAGTAACATCATATTCAGGAAATTCTTCGCGGGCTACCGGCGATGCCGAATAAATAGATGCACCACTCTCGCTCACCACAAAAATCTGAACCATGCGTTCGAACTGAATCCGCTGAATGAACGATTCGGTTTCGCGGCTGGCAGTGCCATTACCAATGGCTATGGCATCGATTTTATATACACTAACCAGGGTTGAAATCTTTTTCATGGCCTGGCTGGTTTCATTCTGAGGGGCATGTGGATAAATGGTTTCGTTATGAACCAGGTTTCCCTGAGCATCAAGACAAACCAATTTACAACCTGTGCGAAAACCCGGGTCGAGAGCGAGAACGGACTTTTGTCCCAAAGGAGAAGCCAAAAGTAATTGACGAAGGTTTTCGGTAAAAACCCTTATGGCTTCTTCATCAGCATGTTCTTTCGAACTGTTTTTGAATTCGGTTTCGATAGATGGTCCTAACAAACGTTTGTAACAATCAATTACGGCTTCTCTAACGTGATCGGACGATTCAAACCGTCCTTTCACAAACTGTTTTTCAAGTAATTCGTTTGCCTCATCATCCGAAGGTTCAATGCTAATTTTCAGAAAGCCTTCCTCCTCTCCCCTGCGCATTGCCATCAAACGATGCGATGGACAGCGATGAAGGGGCTCAGAAAAATCAAAGTAATCCTTGTATTTTATGCCCTCTTCTTCCTTGCCTTTCACCATTTTCGAAAAAATGTTGGCATCCTTACCAAACAAACGACGTATGTTATTTCGTGCCCGTTGATCTTCATTTACCCATTCGGCAATGATATCGCGCGCACCTTGAAGAGCGTCACTCAACGATGTTACATCATCATTCAGATATTTGGCAACCGCCGTTTCCAGGTCTTTTTCCAGTTGGCGAAATATGAGATCGGCAAAAGGCTCAAGACCTTTCTCACGGGCAATGGAAGCGCGTGTTTTACGTTTTTGTTTGTATGGGAGGTAAATGTCCTCCAGGTCAGAAAGCACGTATGTATTTTCGAGTTTTTTTCGAAGTTCATCGGTGAGTTTACCCTGCTCCTCTATAGATTTTACAATCGCATCACGGCGTTTATCTACCTCAATCAATTTTTCGTATTGTTCCTTTACGGATAGAACCTGAACCTCATCAAGGCTTCCCGTAACTTCTTTCCTGTAACGGCTAATGAATGGAACAGTTGCTCCCTGGTTTAAAAGATCGATAGTATTTTTAACCTGTATATCACTAATTGAAAGGCTTTTGGCAATAATTTCGATATGTTTTTCTGTCATATATAATAACTTTTGGAAACCAAAGGTACATTATTTTTAAAATGAGGCCTGTTGATAAGTTATTTTATAAGAACAAAAATATTCAATGAAAAATTATTTTTTGGTTACAAGATAAGCAACTGTCAGTAGGTTATCAAAATGTAAAAAAGTTTCTGAATTAAACATTATATGAACGAACTTTCAATTGGTGTAATTTAAACGAACCTGGGTAAATAAGGCAAGAAGATCCTGGGAGTTATTATTCGATTTAATGGTATCTTCAAATTTTTGGGTATTTACTCCTTTTGTGGTTATTGCAACATCCAAAACTTTATTAAATTTCACCATCGCTTCGTCCAATGTGAAAGTGTGATTTTTTAAGCTTTTCTTTAAAAACTTTTCAATTTTTCTAACCGAATTATACATAGTTTGTTTACGAAACATTGTTCTTGTTGCAGGATTTCCCGGTGCAATGGCAACTTTGTAAGTATAAGCGTCTTCAAACAAATAGATTTTTTTTGCAATTTCATCACCCAGAAAGTGTGTTCCGGCCATTTCAATAGTTACCTTCTTTAATTCCTCAGGAATAAAATTATAAACTTCAAAATCAAAACTGGCCATTTTTCCGGTTACTTCCGAAAACGGCTTGTCGTAGGAAGGCCTATTTACTGATGCAACATCTTGAGCAATCACATTGTTGTGGAGTAAAATATAAATTGTAAATATAAATACTACATTTTTCATAAGTTCGGGTTTTAAGTAAAAATGGTTAATCTTTATAATACAAAGATCAACCATGAGTATTAGTTAAATGTTAAGCATAAATTAAATTTCCAGTAAAAAATGCTTAAACCAAATGATGTAATTTGTGATCGCCGATAAAGCCTAATTTAAGATTTAAATTACATATCCGGTTTTTTGTGTTCAAGATAGCTTTTAGCTTCCTCAGGTGTTCCCAAAAGTATCGCGAGCCATCGTGTTTTCTCGTTCTGTTCCAGTACGATTTTAATAGACATGGTGATGGGAATTGAAAGAAACATACCCACCGTCCCAAATATAAATCCCCAAAAGAGAAGAGAAAGGAATACCACCAGTGTCGACAAACCTAAACCTTTACCCATTATCCTGGGTTCAATAAAGTTTCCAATAACATTGTTGACAACCAAAAAAGAGCCAAGGGCCCAGAGTGCGCCACCTAAACCGAGTTGCACCAGTGCAAAAAGCACAGCCGGAATTGCGGCGATGATGGAACCAATATTTGGAACATAATTCATTAAAAATACAATCAATGCCCATAGCAGAGGATAGTCAACCCCAATGATCAACAATGCAACATAGATTAAAAATCCTTCTAATAAAGAAATTAAGGTTTTTATTCCAAGGTAATGGCGGATATTTTGTGTAATGGTTGAAAAATAAGAAATTGAGTCATCTGATCCACTAAGAATTGCTTTTGCTTTAATAGAAAAACTACCGAATTCCATTAGTATAAATATAATGGTAAGGAAGATCAGAAAAGTATTTCCCATCACACTGAACAGGCCATTTACAGCGCCTGCGGTAAATTCGAGAATCTTTGCCGGTTGAATAAGATTTGACACCTGATTTTTTTGGATTGAGAATCCTTTC
>JANXXY010000197.1 GCA_025350365.1 Bacteroidales bacterium
GCATAGTTTATTACTCGGGGATGTAGTTCAACCGGGACTTCAAGTTGGGTCTTGCAGACCACATGAAGTCCTATTTATTAGGCGGCGCAATTTTATTCAATCTCTAAACAAGTTAAATCCTTTTGTTCCGGGTTATTTATAAAATCATCGATTGTATACTTATTTGTTTTCAATAACTCAGCAATTTCATTTGTTGTCAAGTTCCCAGTCCTAATCCAAATTATTTTAGAAGGTAATCCATTTATTAGGCTTATATCATAAAAATCTGAATCAAAAGTCACAATAATATAATTCTGATTACGTGCAAATAGCCATATATCAGGATCTTCACAATCCATTAATCCAACATGGGAAACATGTTTACAATCAGGAAATGAATCATTTAGTTTATTTACAATACGAAATGAAATATTTTGGTCAAAAAGCAATCTCATTATAAATATTGTAATTTATGTTCTCTATCAGCCGCATATGCTAAACAAGCTTTTATATCATCCATTGTTAATTCCGGAAAATCCGAAATTATCTCGTTAAAAGTCATTCCTGTAGCTAACCAACCTAATACATCATAAACTGTAATTCTTGTATCCCTAACACAAGGTTTTCCAAATCGTTTATTTGGATTTCTTTTTATAATTGACTTATAATTAATCATATCATTATTTTTTACTTAACAAAGTTAGTTAAACCTGAATTCATTAACAATTAAAGTAAACTGTTTAGAAGTGCCTTTATTTGCATGTTACCCAACGTTACATATAGGTTTTCAAGTAATGCTCTTCTAGTTGAGTTTTTGAAACAACTGAAACAAGTGATGGGTTTCGAAACATTAACAAGAAAATCTGGTGCATATAAAATTGACCAGTAAAAACAGCGCTTAAAATACCTGCAACTGTCCCAATTATGAATAATATTTCTACAATTATTGGGGCCATTCTGCTATAATTCAATTCTTTCATTCGTATTCATTATTTTATGGTTATTACCACATTCCCTTTTTTGTGTCCTTGGTCCACATACCTATGAGCCTCTACTATTTGTTCCATAGGGTAACGTTTGTCTATTACTGATCTAAGCTTTCCTGCCTCGCACAGTTCTTTAAGAAATATCAAGTCTTCAACTTTTAACTTAAAATTGCTTGTCAAAGCAAGAACGTTTAAATAGATTCCGGACTTCGTCAGGTTTTTTTTACGTTTTGAAGATGGAATCTTGCCTACTGCATCAAAAATAACATCATAAGTATCAACTTTTTGTGTAAAATCTTCTTTCGTGTAATCGATAATCTTATCGGCTCCCAGAGATTTAACCATTTCCATATTTGCAGTACTGCATACTCCTGTAACTTCTGCCCCAAAGTGCTTGGCAAGTTGTATTGCAAAAGTACCAACACTACCGGAAGCTCCATAGATTAGTACCTTTTGACCTTTCTGAATATTTGCTTTTCTGAGATTAAGCAAGGCGGTTAATCCGCCATTTGAAACCGGGGCGGCTTCCTCGAAGGTCATATTGGTTGGTTTTATTGCAAGAATCCCATCTTCAGGCATACAGCGATATTGAGCATACGCACCAAATTCAAATTCAGTGGATGCAAAAACGGGATCGCCTCTCTTAAACAGCGTAACATGTTTGCCCACTGCTGCAATTTCTCCGGCCAGTTCCATTCCAAGTATTTTTTTCCTTGGGCCTTTGAAACCAATCATCATTCGCATTAGGGGCTTGAAAAAAAAATCCCTGACAGGTCCTAAACCAATCTCTAAACGCCGAATCTAAGTATCCCCTATGTGAACTGTTGTAGCATTTACTTTTATCAGTACTTCATTATCTTTAGGAAAAGGCTTTTCAACTTCTTTAAACTGAAGAAACTCCGTATTTCGAACATAAAATTGCTTTCATTTTTTCCACTTCATCCAATGTACAAGTTTGTATTGTATTTTTTATTGATAATACTTCGGTATTTTTTTTAAGATACTGATAGTGAGTGCAAAATCAAAAACTGAAATTAATAGTAACTTTATATTAGTCAATCATTTAAAAATTATCCTATTTTCAAATTTTCAAATTCAACGAAGAGTTAAAATGATACACAACATGTAAATATAGTATAAATATGGCTAGGCAAAGCGCAACAATCTAACTTACATAACACATCGCTCTTCAATGATGTTTATCATAATTTGATATATATCATAACCTGAAAAAAATAAGTCTGATTTTTAGGTTATACATTTGTGAAAACTTTCACAGTAAAAAATTATAATATTGTATCAAGTAAAAGCTACTTGCTTCTTGTGAACAAAAATATTTTGAATTGAAATTTTATCACTAACCAACAATAAAAATGAAAAATATAGTTATTCTTGGTTCAGGAACCGCGGGAACCATCATGGCCAACAAGCTTCGTAAATCTTTACCTGCAAAAACGTGGAATATTACACTCGTTGATCGCGAAAGGAATCATTACTATCAACCGGGATTTCTGTTTATCCCGTTTGGGAGTTATTCCGAAAGCGATGTTGTAAAACCAAAAGCTGGTTTTCTGCCATCGGGCGTTAATGTTATTTATACTGATATTGATAAGATTGAACCCCAACAGAACCATGTGCTTCTTGCAAAAAACAAATCATTGGGTTATGATTTTTTGATTATTGCCACCGGTGCGCAACTAAAGCCCGATGAGACACCCGGGTTGAAAGACAAGTTGTATTATAAAAATATTTTCGATTTCTACACACTTGCAGGATCTCTCGCATTATTCGAACTTTTTAAAACCTGGAAAGGTGGTAAACTGGTGATGGCCATTACCGAATTGCCATTTAAATGCCCTGTTGCCCCTATAGAATTTGTTTGTCTTGCCGAAGCATTTTTTGAGAAAAAAGGAATGCGCGAAAAGATAGACATAACGTTTGTAACTCCCTTGTCGGGTGCATTTACTAAACCTGTTTGCAGCGATGTGCTTACCGAAGTATTAGAAAAAAAAGGAATAAAGATTGTTACCGATTTTTACATTGAACGTATTGACAATGACACTAAAACATTAATATCATACGATGGCAAGGAAGTCCCCTTTGATGTGCTGGTGATCGTTCCTGTTAATAAAGGTGATGATATGATTGAACGCAGCGGTTTGGGCGATGATCTTAATTTTGTACCTGTTAACAAACATACCTTGCAACATGAGGTATACTATAACATATTTGCTGTTGGCGATGCCGCAGCTATTCCAACTTCCAAAGCCGGTTCGGTGGCGCACTTTGCAGCCGATGTGCTTTTCGAAAACATCATGAGTGCCATCAATGGAAAACCTCTCGAAGCAAAATTTGACGGACATTCTAATTGTTATATCGAAACCGGCTATGGTAAAGCAACGCTGGTGGATTTTAACTATGATACCGAACCGCTGCCCGGCACTTATCCACTTGCAGGCATTGGCCCATTTAAATTATTATCCATTACGCGTATTAATCATTGGGGCAAATTAATGTTCCGTTGGATATACTGGTATATACTTTTAAAAGCCCGTCCATTGCCCGTAAGTAACCATATGAGCATGGCGGGAAAGAAACAAGTAGTTAACTAAGTTCTGGATACTGGACACTGGTTTTGGCTCTAATTAAAAAACAAATATTTAAATTCAATATTATGGCAGAAAAATTATTATCAGGTGTAACTGTAAAAGTGAACGCCGAAGGTTATTTCGAAGACCTTAATCAATGGACTAAGGAAATGGCTGTTGAAATGGCCAAAGAATTTAACATTGAATTAACTGAAAAGCATTTTGAAGTAATTGATTATTTGCGTCAAAAACAGAAAACAGGAGAACAGCTTTCCATCCGTAAAGTAGGCAATTCCGGCATTACAGACATCAAAGGTTTGTATACACTTTTTCCCGGAGGACCACTTAAAATTTCATCGAAACTGGCAGGTATACCAAAGCCTGTTAGTTGTGTATAAACTTTTAAAACTTACAATATGACAACCCAAAAAGAAGAATATCCATTAAAAAAAGTTTTAATTATCTGTGCCAAAGGAAATATAGAAGATGTATATGCCGCTTTAATTATGGCCAATGGCGCTGTTATGGAAGGTATTGAAGCCAAGCTATTTTTTACATTTTTTGGACTTGATGCCATAACAAAAAAACAAATGAACAGCCTCCATACAGCTACAGTTGGTAACCCCGCAATGCGCATGCCCGGAGGACTCCCATTTTCCACGCTGCTGGGCGTATTGCCAGGTGTTGAAGCTGGTGTTTCGGCTATGATGAAAAGTCAGATGGAAAAACTCGACATTCCACCCGTAAAAGAATTTCTTGAAATGATAGTCGCCGGTGGTGGAGAAATTTTTGCCTGCAAGCTGGCCGCCGATATGTTTAAATTAACCAAAGATGACTTTACGGAAGAGGTGACGGATATCATCACTGTGGGTCAGCTTTACGAAATGTCCGGTGGCAACGGAACACAGATTATTTTCACATAATTTTCATACCTATTCTTAAAGGTTGTCTTGAAAAACCATTTTCCATTAATTGTTCATACCGTGGCTTGAGACAACCTTTGCATTTTATCAGTTAAAATAACTGCATAAACTCAAACATTAAAGTACGATCCAATCTGAACTTTATAAAGCTCAGGTAAATTATTTGTCACTTTTTTGCCGAAAAAAGTAACCAAAAACTCTGACCGGCGGAACTCATTCCGTCTTGTTCCTCGACTTCATTCAAAAGCCGCCAATCAATATATGAGTCCAGTATAAAAAGTCTAAGTCATTCAAGATCTTTGTTTTAATTTAAATTTGTGACTGATAAAAAGCCTACATTTATAACATGCATATTTATAACGAATTAACTATTTGTCAATAATTTTGTATATTACTGATAATCAGGCTATGAATTGTTCCACGTGGAACATATATATTTGTTAATCAACATAATAATTCGTATCTTTGTTTACGAAAGATAAACACACAAGGGGATATGTTTAAACCAAATAATGAGCCGGGATTATTCAGTTTTGAGAAAGAGCTTTGCAA
>JANXXY010000212.1 GCA_025350365.1 Bacteroidales bacterium
AAATACGATTGAAATAGAAAAATGAAATACAGTGGAAATAGAAAATGAAATACAGTTGAAATAGAAAAATGAAATACAGTGGAAATAGAAAAATGAAATACAGTGGAAATAGAAAAATGAAATACAGTGGAAATAGAAAAATGAAATACAGTGGAAATAGAAAATGAAATACGATTGAAATAGAAAAATGAAATACAGTGGAAATATATTGAATTGAAATACGATTGAAATAGAAAAAATGAAATACAGAGGAAATATATAGAATTGAAATACGATTGAAATAAAATAAAATATTTCTATCTATTTTTACCTATTTCTACCAATTTATATTTCCATTTATTTCCATTTATTTCCATCTATTTCTACATATTTCAATTTATTTCCATCTATTTCTATTTATTTGCATCTATTTCCATCTATTTCAATTATTTAATATGAAATAAACAAAAGTATATGTTAACAGTAGAAAAAATTGGAGGAACATCCATGTCTTCTTTTCATGATGTTCTCAAAAATATCATTATAGGTAATAGAAAAATAGTAGATTACAATAACCGTATTTTTGTAGTTTCGGCATATAACAATGTTACCAACTGGCTGTTGGAGCATAAAAAAACCAAAGAACCGGGGATTTATGTTAAATTTCTGAATAATGATAATTATGAGGCCGCACTTGATGAATTACTTATAAAACTTAAGATCATTAATCGTATTTATGCCGACATTAAACTTGATCAGGATTTGGCAGATTCGTTTATTAGTGACCGAATAGCTAAAGCAAAGAAATTTTTAAAGGGAATGGGTCAGGTAATTGCCTCGGGATATGTAGATAAGCAAAATATTTATCAGGCTGCCAGGGAGATTCTTTCATCAATTGGTGAAGTTCATTCAGCATTCAATTCCGTTAATATACTGAATAATAACGGAATTCACTCAACTTTGGTTGATTTATGTGGTTTTGACGATTCAGAATCTTTAACAATTGATCAACGAATTCATAAACAATTCAGTGGTATCGATTTTTCCAAAACAATCGTAATTGCAACCGGTTATACTAAAGGCACTGAGGGAATTATGCGTGCTTTTGATCGCGGTTATTCCGAAGTTACTTTTTCTAAAATTGCAGTAGAAGTGAAAGCAAATGAAGCGATTATTCATAAGGAATTTCATCTTTCATCTGCCGATCCTAAAATTGTTGGGGTAAACAAATCTATTCCTGTTGGACATACTAATTTTATTGTTGCCGATCAGCTTGCTGATATTGGTATGGAGGCAATCCATCCCAAAGCCTCTAAACCGCTTGAAATGGCCAATATTAATATTCGTATTAAAAATACTTTCGAACCAGAACACGAAGGAACCTTAATCACAAAGGGTTATGTAGGCAAAGAGTCAAAAGTTGAAATAGTTTCAGGAACAAATAAAGTGGTGGCTATTGAAGTTCACGATCCAATGATGGTGGGTGAGAGCGGGTTCGATTTGAGCATTATGCAGTATTACAAAAAGCATAATATCAGCTATATATTAAAATCTACCAACGCAAATTGTATTACCACTGTTATTTGGGATAATCATAAGGTAGCTCCTTTGGTGGAAGATTTAAATGCTAATTTTTATGAGGTTATTGTAAAACCTATGGCCTTGGTATGTGCGATGGGTACAAATATTGCCAAACCTGGTATCCTCGCCAAGGCTTCAACGGCTTTATTTGAAAATAATATCAATATTGAATGTTTTTCTCAATCATTACGTCAGGTAAATATGCAGTTTGTAATTACACGCGAAAATTATGAGAAAGCCATTATAGCCCTTAATAATGCGCTGTGCTATAAGGAACAATAAATTTGCCACATTTTAACTTGTAATCTTTCTTATAGTATGCTCTGGCAGAATAATTTGATCTCTGCCAGGCATAGGTAATAATTTGATGGATTTATCGTTTGGAAAGCACTTCTGTTTCGTACTTAGCAACTTCCGCAACGTAATCGTCGTTTACAGGAACGTTGTTAATGAGACAGTAGTAGTCGTAAACAGCTCCAAACGGCTTGGTTTTCATTAATTCAAGCATTGCCAGACGTTCGAAGTTTTTTCCCGTTTCTTCAAAAACTTTAAGTTTTTCGGTAGGCTCCAATAATGCAAACAGAAAGGCCAATTGTGCTGATCGGGTACCGATCAGATAAGCGCCTATGCGGTTTATGCTTGCGTCGAAATAATCGAGTCCAACTTTAACGCGGTTAATGGCTTTGCAACGAACTATTTCCTGAGTAATCAGTTGAATTTCGTCGTTGAAAATTACCACATGGTCGCTGTCCCAACGCACACCACGGGTTACATGTAATAATATTTCGTCGAGAAACTGAAGGCATGACGAAATTTTATCACCAACCTGCTCAGTAGGATGGAAGTGACCATTATCAAGGGTGATCAATTTGTTGTTTTTAATCGCGTATCCGAGATAAAATTCATGAGAACCAACAACCATCGCTTCGGAGCCAATTCCGAAAAGTTTGCATTCGATGGCGTCTTTTAAGTATTCTTTAGGATATTCTATACTAAAAATTTCGTCGAGTGATTTTTTTAATAAGATTCGATGAGCATTGCGATCTACCGGAACATCTTTTGAACCGTCAGGAATCCAAATGTTATGTACTGCAGGGGTACCTAGTTGTTTGCCCATTTCGGCTGCAATTTTCCGGCATCGCTTTGTATGCTCTACCCAGAATTTCCGGTATTTTTCGTTCTTGCTCGACAATGTAAAGCCATCATTAGCATATGGATGCGAAAAACATGTGCAATTAAAATCAATTCCGATTCCTAATTTTCCTGCCCAATCGATCCAACTTTGAAAGTGTTTTACTTCAATCTGGTCGCGATCAATTCGTTCATTCTTAAAATCACCATATATTGCATGCAGATTTAAACGTTGTTTACCGGGAAGAAGGCTCATTACCTTTTCAATATCGGCACGAAGCTGTGCTATGGTTTTTGCTTTGCCCGGATAATTTCCGGTTACCTGAATTCCACCACCACCCAGCACAGCATCAGGTGTTTCGAAACCCCCAACATCATCGGCTTGCCAGCAATGCAAACTAATCTGAACCTGATCGAGTTGTTTTAATGCATGGTCGGTATCAATTCCCATTGCTGCATATTGCTCTTTTGCAAATGCATACGCTTTTTCAATCACTTCTTTTTTCATAGTGTTCGTTTTAAATTGTTAATCCATGTGAAATACTTTTTCTAAATTCACTGAAACCGGAGAATTATCCGGGTTTGTCTCCATTATATCGGCCATGTAACCCCACCATTCCTGAACCAGTGGGTTTTTGCCCAAATCTTGTGATGAGTTATCTCCTTCAAGGTATTGAACACCAAAAAGGATATTGGTTTCTTCATCCATAAAAATTGAGTAATCACGAATACCGGATGTTTCAAGCAGGGTTTTCAATTCCGGCCATATGGCATCGTGTCTGCGCATATATTCCTCTAAAAAACCGGGCTTTAAATTCATCTTAAAAAGCAACTTTTTCCATATGATAGTGTTTAATTGAATTTTACAACAAAAGTGGATAAAATCAACAATACTAAACCAATAATAAGCAACGCAATGGTTTTAGAGCCAGCTCCTTTCCATTCGTTAAGAAGTATACCCCAGATATTACTGAATGCAATGTTCATAGACATTAGAATGCTCCAGGCAAAGGCCACCATAGTTGCGGGTAGCAGACTTTCGCCCATACCCATGAAAAAAAACTGCATATACCATAAAGTACCGCCTAAAGCAGAAAAGACGAGGTTATTTATCAGAACAGGCGTGGAAACAGAAAGATAATCTTTACCTGTTCCGTTTTTAATATTTAGAAATACACAATATATGAGGTTTGTAAAAAATCCTCCCATGGTCACAAACAAGATCACCGGATTTTTTGCGAATAATGCTTTCGTACCCAAATTTAAGGCAGCTTCCTGAATAGGTTTTCCGGCTGTAAGACCAAAATTAAAGCATGCGCTCATCACACCGGCCAATATGGCAATAAGAATTCCCTTTTTCAATGCAAATTCCTTAACTGCCGCTTTTCTTTCAGCTTCGGACATATTTTTGCTTTTGAGGCCTGCCGCAAACCCAATAATAGCAATACCGGCAATACTTACCGAAATACCCACCATCATAAGGATTCCTGCTTTGTCGGCAAACAGATTTTGTCCGGCCACAATCGGTGGAACCAATGTTCCGATACCGGCGCATAAACCCAAAGCGATCGACTGACCAAGCGCAACTCCCAGGTAACGCATACTCAATCCGAAAGTTAGTCCGCCAACACCCCATAATGCACCATAGAAAATGGCCAACCATTTTGAGGAAGCCGGAGCTTGTTCGATAATTGACCAAAGTGTGCCTGAGGGCACAGTGAGCCAAGCAAACAATAGAGGTACAATAATCCAGGAAAAGATGCCCTGAACAAGCCAATACGATTCCCACGACCAACCTTTCACTTTCTTGATCGGGACATAAAAACTGGCAGCGCAAATACTGCCGATGGCCATTAAAACAATACTAAGCAGCGAATTCATAGAGAAGTTAGATTTTAGTAGAAAGTTAAATTATTAGTTTATAGATCTTCAAATATAGGATGGCTAATTGGTTCTGTCAATAAACAATTTGCTCAAAAAAATACACAAAATGATATTTGTTGATTATGTATTTTGCATAAATGAATTTCATCTTTTGACCATTCTAGGTCCAAAAAATTTATATCTGAGTAAAAGCTATTGTTACGTTTATACAATTTTTAATTACTTACCTATTCTCAAATTTTCA
>JANXXY010000250.1 GCA_025350365.1 Bacteroidales bacterium
CACCTATAAAAATAAACATGAGGTGAATAAACTCTGACCGGCGGAACTCATTCCGTCTCGTTCCTCGACTTCATTCAAACAGCCGCCAATCAATATATGGAATTTTATTTGATGCTACGCGGCTCATTTTCAAGTCCCATCATGGCGGTCTCTTGGTAGTAAAATAATTGAAGCCTCCATTTTAAGTCCCAGAAGGACGGCGCATTTTTATTGACTTTAAAGTTTTATTATTTTTTTCTTGTAAAAATTATCACAAATGAAGCTCCCATTAAAGCAATAACTGCACCAACAATACTAATAACCGACAAATGCTCGGATTTTAGCCAGGTTACCTGCATATTCGTAAGTACATACAACAACAAAAAAGTTATAATAGGATTCATTGTAATAATAACGCTTACTTTGTTAGCCTCCAAATGACGAAAAGCCATGGCAATGGCGCCATAAGCAACCAACGTGTTAATTCCAAGAAATAACATTAGCATCCATGAGCTAAAACTGAGATGCACAAAACCCTCATATGATGTGAATGGAGAAATTATAAATGCGTTAAAACCAAAAATAAATAAGTTTAACTGATTTATTGAAACTGTTTGTATTAGCTCCTTCTGCAAAACTGCATACATAGCCCATGATGCAGAGGCAATTACAAGCCAAAGAATTCCTAAAGAGTATTGGCTTTGATTAGTTATGGCATGCAAGTGATCGCGGTAGAATAGACTTAATCCGGCAAGTAAAATCAAGAAACCTGTAATGTGCTTCCAATTAATTTTTTCCCTGAAAATAAAAATACCGGCTAAAGCAAATAATACCGGTCCAAGCTGAATAAACACCTGAGCGCTCGATGTAGTTGTATATTCCACTCCTTTCATAAAGCCAAAATAATTAAGAACCAGACACAACGATGCAATTATAAGTTTTAAAGGAGGTCTTTTAAAAATTAAAAATGCCTGAGGCCTCTTAACCAAATGGAATACAAACATCAAAAGGAATGCAATGATAAACCTTACCCATACAATAGAAATAGATGGCAAAACGTTAAGGGAAACTTTTAATGCGATGGCTAACACACCCCACATAAGCGCTGCTATAATTGCATATACAACACCCTTAAAATGGTCAGAAGAATTTGTCATAAAAAAAATTGAGGTGCAAAGAAAACACTTTTTTTGTCACCAAAATAGGACAGAATACCGGTATTTTGTTTCAGATATACAAATTGAACAAGGATCTAGCTATAAAATACAAAAGCCAGGAGAAAACTTTTTATAAAATGATTTTAATAGTTATTTGTCGTTACAAAAGAAAACCCTCACGGACGGGAGAGAACGTA
Source organism: Bacteroidales bacterium (assembly GCA_025350365.1). GTDB lineage: Bacteria > Bacteroidota > Bacteroidia > Bacteroidales > JAAUTT01 > JAAUTT01. Next base: position 1,334 of record JANXXY010000250.1, read on the forward strand.
TCAATTAACCGAACATGGGTACATAATGTTTGAATACAATGAGGAATATCACAGGGTACAGAAAACGAATCACCCTCTTTTAAAAACGACATTTCACCACCAATAAAAACATTTAATTCCCCTTTAGCCACATACGATATTTGTTCGTGCTTGTGAGAATGCGGTAAATCAGGTTTAGAAGCAGGACCATTGGTAAAATCGATCACTACCATCATCAGATTGTTCAAATGTATAATTTTCCGTTGAACGCCTGATGCAACTTCAAAAGCCTTGGTTTCTTTATCAATCATTATTGCCATAGAATTTTTATTTATTTTTTTTACCGGAAAATACTATAATTCTTCGATTTTGCCAGATATCGCAACAATTTATAGCATTTTTAAAGTTTCGATTGTTATACGAATAAGTTTTATTTAATTTGTATAATTTAAGACATGGAAGTATGAATATCGACAACAAATATAACAAATTGCAATCTATTCTCACCGAGATGGAAGAGGCTGTAATAGCTTATTCCGGAGGCGTTGACAGCGCATTTCTTTTAAAAGTGGCAGTAGATGTGCTTGGCGATAAAGCTCAGGCAGTGCTTGCTGTTTCGCCAACCTACCCTTCGCGTGAATTTGAAAAAGCCAAAGAGGTTGCAGCAGCCATTGGTGCAAAACTAACGATTATCGAAACCAATGAAATGGAGGACGATAAATTTCGTTCAAACCCTGTTAACCGCTGTTATTTTTGTAAAAGTGAATTGTTTACGGAGATCACAAAACTTGCCAAAACAAACAGGTATAAAAACTTGGTTGACGGATCAAATTTCGACGATTTGGGCGATCATCGTCCGGGCATGAAAGCACTGAAAGAGCAAGGCGTTAGAAGTCCATTGCAGGAAGCCGGATTAAATAAAGCAGAAATCAGAGAACTTTCAAATCGTTTAGGACTGCCCACATGGGATAAAGATGCTTTAGCCTGCCTCTCATCAAGGTTTCCTTATGGTGAAACCATCGATTTGCAAAAACTACGGATGGTGGATGAAATAGAGAATTATATGTTTGATCTGGGATTTCGCAATATAAGAGCGCGGCATCAAAAAACGACGTTAAAAATTGAAGTATCTCCCGCCTGCCTGAAACGATTTTTTGAAGATGAAACCCGGCAAAAAGTGGTTGCAAAGGCAAAATCGCTGGGGTATAAATATGTTACTGTGGATTTGGAAGGTTACCGGCAGGGTAGTATGAATGAGGTGTTAAAGTAAACATTTCGGTAATTTTTCAGCAATATTCTTAAAATGAAATACTTATACCTATTGAAATGTTTTTTATTTCTATGTATTTCAACGTATTACATTTTATAAAATTCAATTATGAAAAAACAAAATTCAGTCAAAACATTTTATTTTCATGATAAATTCAAATTGAATTCTAATATTTGTGTACCATAATTGGTACACATAATATATTGAAACATGTTAGTAATAAGCAGTAGAGCATTTAGAGACAGTCAAAAAAAGTATTTTGATTTGGCAAAGCGGGAAAGAATAATTATCAAAAGAAAAAACGAGTTTATGGAGCTTGTTCCAAGAGGCAATGTTATTCCTGACAATCCAAGCCCAAGCAATGACTTATGGTTTAATAACCCTATGAATATAGAGTCTCTTAACCATTCCATTGAGCAGGCTAAAAATGGACAAACGGTAACACTTACCGAAGCTCTGCAAAAAGAACTTTTTGGACTATGAGTTATATTGAGATTACCAAGAACGCTCTTGAAGGCATTCAAAAACTTAAGAAATCAGGTGATTTAGCTGCTGTAAAAAAGCTAAATAAATTACTTGGTGAATTACGAGAGCATCCTGAAAAAGGAACACGCCAACCAGAACAACTAAAATATATCTATGCCGGCAAATGGTCTCGTCATATTTCTGGCAAACACCGTCTTATCTATGAAATACACGAAGATATAGTTACGGTTGTTGTATTCAGTACATTTGGGGATTACGCGGATTAAAAATGTCAATTTATTATTCCCTGAAATAAAAATTTAAATAAAATCCGATATATTTGCGAGTCGGTTATCGATTGATAAGTATAGCCTAAAAAGCAGAAGTTGAAAAATTATCTAACTATTGAAAGTAGTACCAGGCCTTAATTACCTGGCACTTTGTTTCTGATACTATATGGTTGTTTCTTTCAAAATTACATCGTGTGCTCCACCCTCGATAATACTTGTTGAGGAAACTAAGTTGATTTTTGCATTTTCCTGTAAGTTGGGTATTGTAATTGAACCACAACTGCACATGGTCGATTTTATTTTTCCAACGGTAATGTCGAGGTTATCCTTTAGTTTGCCGGCATAAGGAACATAACTATCTACCCCTTCTTCGAATTTAAGGTTTTCATTGCCTCCCATGTCGTAGCGCTGCCAATTGCGGGCACGGTTAGATCCTTCACCCCAATATTCCTTTACATAGCTATTCCCGATTTTAAGTTTTTTGGTTGGACTCTCGTCGAAACGGGCAAAATACCTTCCCATCATCAGAAAATCGGCTCCCATTGCCAGGGCAAGCACAATGTGATAATCCTGAACAATACCACCATCACTGCAAATAGGAATATAAATGCCTGTTTCATTGAAATAGTCGTTTCGAGCTTTGGCAACATCGATGATAGCTGTTGCCTGACCACGGCCTATCCCTTTCTGCTCGCGGGTGATGCAAATGGAACCTCCGCCAATACCGACTTTGATAAAATCGGCGCCGGCATTCACCAGGTATAAAAAACCATCCCGGTCAACGACATTTCCACCTCCAATTTTCACTTTGCCATCGTAATGTTTTTTAATGTATTGAATGGTTTCCTTCTGCCATTCCGAAAAGCCATCCGATGAATCAACGCACACCACGTCAACACCGGCTTCAACTAATTTTGCTACTCTTTCTCTGTAATCTTTCGTATTAATGCCCGCACCAACCATCAGTTTTTTATTGGAATCGGATAATTCATAGGGATTACCCTTGTGATCGTCATAATCTTTGCGAAAAACAAAATATTGCAGATTTTGATTTTCATCAATAATGGGAAGACAATTCAGTTTAAGATCCCAGATAATTTCGTTCGCATCGGTTAACGAAACTCCCCATTTTCCGACAATCAGGCTCGAAAACGGAGTCATAAAATCTTTAATCTTTTTATCAGGTGAATCGCGTCCGATACGGTAATCGCGACTGGTGATTATTCCCTGCAATTTACCATTTGGAGAACCATCAGCGGTGATTCCCATAGTAGAATGTCCGGTTTGCTCTCTTAACCTCATCACATCATCCAATGTGTTTTCAGGAGTTAAATTGGCATCGCTTATTACAAATCCCGCCTTGTATTTTTTAACCCTTCGCACCATCTCAGCTTGAGTTTCAATGGATTGAGATCCATAAATAAACGACAAACCGCCATTTCTTGCAAGAGCAATTGCCAAATTATGGTCTGATACAGATTGCATAATGGCTGATACAAAAGGAACATTCAGCTCAATTTCAGACTTTTCTCCTCTTTTAAACTTAACAAGCGGAGCCTTTAATGAAACATTTTCAGGAGTACATTCTTTGGTAGTTAAATCGGGAATTAATAAGTACTCATTAAAAGTTCTTGAAACCTCATTAATAAACTGTGCCATAACATAGGTTTTTTGATAAATAAAAATTTGGCAAAAATAATTAAGTGTTCCAATATTACCAAGACTTTTTATCTAATAAAAATTTCTTATCATAAAACTTATCAAGAATATAGAAATCGTGAATAAAAGTGCATTGAAAGAGAATAAACTTTCACTAAATTTGAGATTTAAAAACTTTTCTTAAACTAAACTTTTATTATATTGGACTTTTTTCCTTAAAGGGTTCAAATATTAATTATCATGTTGATTAAAAAAAGTATACAAGTTCCACGATTCCTTTACTAAACACAACTATTTATTTATGAGACCTATAGTGGATAAAATTAGAATCCTTCTTGTTAACAAAACCATCTGGAGGATAATAATCGCCTTGTTAATGATTGTTTTTTGCATCTATTTTATTAAAAATGAACATTTAGAGCTACAAAAAATAACCCAGACAATATCGAACGCTAAACCGATATACGTGATTGTTGGTATTTGCCTTACTGTTATTTATATACTTCTTCAGGCATGGATGTATATCGAAAGTTTTAATGCAACCAATTCAAGCATTCCATTATCTACAGCCCTTAAGCTATTCCTTAAACGTAACCTGGTAAGTATATTTCTTCCTGCCGGTGGTTTTTCTTCTCTTGTATTTTTCAATAAGGAATTAAACAAACACGAATTAAATAATACACAAATTTATTTTTCATCTTATCTCTATGGCTTGAGCGGTTTGGTAACAGTGGTGTTTGTTGCTGTTCCTACTCTTATTTATATGGTTTATAGAAGTAGTTTATCATCGGGGGAAATATTAGCTTTCATATTTTTGGTAATATTGGTGGTTACCATGTCATGGGCGGTGTATTCTGTTATAAAACATGGAAGGCTTTATCATTTGCTTACCAAATATAACCCAAACATAACCATTCTGTTAGACGACATAGAGTCAACGTCGTTCAAGCGAAAACATTTTATTTATTCTTTACTTATATCTTTATTGATTGAGTTTGTTGGAATGGCACATATCTATGTGGCAATGCTTGCTTTAGGTATGCAACCCACCATTGCAGTTGCTGCAATTGCATATGTTATCATGGTAATTTTGCTTATAGCATCACCCTTTCTTCGTGGCCTTGGAGCAATTGAAGTATCAATGACTTACGTTTTCGTTCAATTCGGTTTTTCTCCTATCCTTGCTGCATCAGTTACCCTTTTATTCCGTTTTTTCGAGTTCTGGTTACCACTGATAGCAGGCCTGCTGAGTTTTTTTTCAAAAAAAGAAAATATTCTTTACAGGATTATACCTGCCATTGTAATTTTTGCTCTTGGTCTTATTAATGTAATTTCGTCATTGACCCCTGCCTTGCCTATACGGTTAAGAATGCTCCAGGATATTTTGCCAACAGGGCTGACAGATGTTTCGACCCAATTCGTTTTATTATTTGGTGTAATATTATGTATTATATCGTATTATCTTATTATAGGATCAAGAAATGCTTGGATCATGGGACTGTTATTAAGTGGATTTTCTGCCATTGGACATCTCTTAAAAGGGGTTGACTACGAGGAGGCTATTTTCGCTTCCCTTTCCTTTATTTCGTTAATTGTTGCCCGACAATACTACTTTATGAAACCGAACCCCAGATTTCAACAAAGAAATCTGATAAATATATTCATCGTATTTGCCGCTTCATTTCTTTATGCGCTCATTGGGTTTTACCTATTGGAAAAGAAACATCTGGGAATGGAATTCGATTTAAAAAATTCATTTGAAACTGTATTTCGTATGTATTTTCTTTTTGACAGACCGGAATTTATGCATGCAACTCATTTTGGTGGAATATTTATCAACTCGGTATATTTAAGTGAAATAGTAGGTGTCGTTTTTGCATTGTATGTATTACTTCAACCATACACCTTTAAAATACCCACCCAGCAGGAATTACGAAATAAAGCCAATGAATATCTTACAATTTACGGGAACTCGATGCTTGATTTTTTCAAAACATATTTTGATAAACAAATCTATCTTTCCGAATCCGGCAATGGTTTTGTTTCATTCAAAATATCAGGAAAATATGCTGTAGTACTGGAAAATCCGGTGGCTAAAAATAACGATGAAATGAAAAATATCATTTCTGAATTCGATCAATTCTGTCGAAAAAGCGGTTTAATAAGTATTTATTACCGAATTCCCGAAGAATCAAAACCGATTTATATGGATCTTAGAAAAAGAACCTTATTAATAGGACAAGAAGCCCTGGTTGACACGGAGGTGTTTACCATATCAGGCAAGGAGATGAAATCAGTTCGTAATGCCATCAATAAAATTGAGACATCGGGTTGTTTCCTAAAAGTTTATGAACCACCATTAAAGGCTGGCCTGGTCCAAAAATTACAACAGGTTTCCGATGAATGGCTTAAGGAAAACGATATGGAAGAAATGGGATTTTCTCAAGGTGTTTTTGACACTAATCTTATTAAATCTCAGGTAGTAATGACAGTTGAAAACCATGATGAAAAAGTACTGGCATTTCTGAATATCGTACCCGATTATGCACACAATGAAGGAACATATGATTTAGTGCGGATGTCAAACGATGCGCCTAACGGGGTGATCGATTATTTACTGATAAACCTTTTCACCTATTTTAAAAGCAACAACATTCGATATGTGAACCTCGGCCTTGTGCCTTTAGCAGGAATTGATAAGGCACAAAATATTACCGAGCGTGTTTTGAAATTTGCTTTTGAGAACATTAAAAATTTTAAGCATTATCGGGGTTTGAGAGATTATAAAGAAAAATTTTGTCCGGTGTGGTCCAATAAATATCTTGCCTATTCAAGTGATTTTGAACTTGTTTCTCTTCCTGCAGTTTTGAAAGATATTGGAAAAATGAACCATTAAACCGAACAATTTTATGGGGTCATGGTTTATTTATAAACGTATTTTAAAATAATAACCTATGGACCTAAAAACAAATGTACAGGGGCTGCTTGACCTGATCGGAAAAGGCAAGATGCTTGATGCTTTTGAAAAATATTACGCCGATGATGTAGTAATGGTGGAAAACAATGAACCCCCGCGAATAGGTAAAGCTAAAAACAGAGAATTTGAAAAAGAATTTCTATCCGGAATTGAAACCTTGCACTCTTCAGAAATCAAAAACGTTGCCTATAATGCAGATACTAATGTTGCCATGATTCATTCTTTTATGGATGTAACATTTAAAGGTGCTGGTCGTGTTCAAATGGAAGAAGTGGCGGTACAAACATGGAAGAACGAACTAATTGTTCATGAGAAATTCTTCTACAAAGGCTAGTAAACCAAAATGGTGTCTTAATAGCCACAGCTATCAGGACACCATTTGTTATAATAATTCACCTTTCTATACTTGAAAAGACGAAATCAAACTGCTCAATTCTTCCGATTGGCGTGATAAATCTTTTGAACTAGCAGCCAATTCATCTGAACGCTGCGCATTGTTCTGGATTATAGTATTTAATTGTTGCATGGCATTATTGATATGTTCCACACTTGAAGATTGCTCCAGATTAGCTTCGGTAATTTCATTAATCAGGGCTGCTGTTTTTTCAATTTCCGGAACAAGGGTTTCTAATTCACGACGGGCAGTTTTTGACATGATAATAGTTGCCTGAGATACATCATTGATCTCTATGGTAGCGTCACGGCTTTTATCAGCAAGCTTTTTTACTTCACCCGCAACCACAGCAAACCCTTTACCCTGCTCACCAGCCCGTGCTGCCTCAATAGCCGCATTTAAGGCTAAAATATTGGTTTGAAAGGCAATATCATTAATCATAGAAACTTTTTCGGTGATATCTCCTAACGACTTAGTTGCAAGACGAAATGATTCCTTACTCTTATTAACTTCCTTGACTGATATTTCTGCTATCTTTTGAGTTTCGCGTGCATTCTCAGTGTTTTGCTGTATGTTAGCATACATTTGTTCCATCGACGACGATATTTCCTCGGCAGCAGATGCTTGCTGCTTGGCTCCATCGGAAATTTCATTGGCGCTTTCGAGGAGTTTAGAACTCGATTCTTCAATCAAATGAGCGTTTTCAACCAAATGCCCAATCATCGAACGAAGATTCATACTTACCTTGTTCAAAGCCTCCGCCAACATGCCAATTTCATCTTTTCTGGAAATATCAAGCTTTTGGGTTAAATCACCTTCAGAAATCAAATGGGCAACCTCTATCCCTCTATAGATTGGAATGGTTATAGATTGTGTAATAATATAGAGTAAAAAAATACCCAGTAAAATCACAACCAAAGCTGATATAATAAGTATGCCACGTTCTGTTTTGATGGTGGAATTTGTATTCTCACCCATTTCAAGCACTTTATCAAGACCTATGTCTGAAGTCCCTTTTATTTCCCAGGTTATATTTTGGGACAATTCCAGACGGGCAAGTTCCAACATTTTAACTTCACCAAAAACGTTGACAAACTTACGGGCCGATTCAATAAAGGTTTTTAATTCCGCTGAATTTGCTTTATTGCCTTTCGAACTATTTTCCAAGTCATTTATTTGTGCATCCAACCCTGCTATTCCGGCTGGTCTCTCCATGCTTACCGCATTAAATATAGAAGATGATATTTCGTAGATACGAGTAGATGAAACACTTGCTCTACGTTGTTGATCAAATATTTTTAATGTTTGGTCGATGTTGTTTAGCGCAATGAAAACTTCAGAATTCTTGTTTTCATAGTTAATGATTTGTTTTTCAAACTGATCAATATCCTTTTTAATCTGTAAAAAAGCATCTTTGTTCTTTTGTAACTGGTCAGATTTATCGGTAAGCTCAATCAGTTTGCTTATAATAGTTTTGAATTTAGTGAGTTTTGTTTTTGCTTTCTTAATATAATATTCTTCACTTTTCGAGTCGTACGCTTGCAATAGCAGTGTAATTTCATTCCAGGACTGACTAAGTTGAAATGACTGGCTAATGGTTGGTATATATTCATCGGTGAGTACAAAAGTTGCTTGCTTTATTTTACTCATGTTTAAAAAGGCTATCCCTCCAATAATGGACGCTACAATTATCATAGCCAAGAATCCCAGTCCAATTTTAAAACCAATTTTAAGATTTTTCCACTCCATATCAGATGATTTAATTTAGATTTTAGTAGTGTCTAAGTAATGTTTAAATACGTATAAAAACAGATCAAGTTAGGTTAATGTCACATATTTATAACAAAAAAATATGAATATTACCCTCTGCTAAAATAATCAAGTAAATTAACTTGACATAAAATAAATTGATATATTTAGACTCTAATTTTTTGAACGTTCAATCTACCGGATATTATTGCTAACAACAAAATGTCTGAAATATATAATAAACAGATAGTTTACTAACAATTTACAACAAATTTTTCTTCATGAAAAAAACAAAAAAACTCTACCAATCACTAATTTTTGCCCTATTATTTGTTATAACACAATCGTGTAATCAGGCTAACGTCGTTCAAATTGGGTACATGCTGCCTAACTTAAAAAGTGACAGGTATGTTAAAGAAAAACAATATTTCACCGATAAAGTGAAAGAACTTGGTGGTGAGGCTTTGGTAGTTTCTGCTGAATATGATGACAAACTTCAGATTGAACAAGCAAACGAATTAATTAAGCAGGGAGTAAAAGTGCTGGTGGTAAATTCAGTAAATTTAACCACAGCTGCAGCCATAGTTCGCAATGCACACAATAAGAATGTTGAAGTAATCGCCTATGACCGGATCATTTTTAGCCCGGATCTCGATTATTATTTATCATTCGACAATATGAATGTGGGAAAGCTAATGGCGCAGTATGCGTTAAAATTGAAGCCCGAAGGCAAATACTACATTTTGGGTGGTGATAAAGCAGACCAAAACGCTGTGCTGGTGAAAAACGGACAAATGGAAGCTATCGCGTCTCAAATTTCAACCGGAAAAATAAAAATTGTTTATAACTCATATGTCGAAGATTGGTCGGGCGATAATGCAAAAAACGAAATGAACCGGTACCTCGATTTATCTCAAGACTTTCCGGATGTTATATTATCGTCGTATGACGGAATGAGTGCCTCAGTTATTGAAGCTTTGCATGAACATAACCTTGATGGTAAAGTAATTGTTACTGGTCAGGATGCTGAACTGGCAGCCTGCCGCAATATTGTAAAAGGTTACCAAACAATAACCGTTTACAAACCTGTAAAATTATTAGCCAACACCGCTGCCGAAATTGCTATAAAAATTGCACGTGGAGAGAAAATAACCAGTGTCAACTCGAAGGTGACAATAGACGGCAAAGATATTCCGGCCATTTTACTTGCACCCATTGCCGTAGATAAGGACAATTTAAAAACCACGGTGATAGCTGATGGGCTTTTAAAAGAATCGGAGATATTTAATTAAGGGGTATGAAAATAAAAAAGCGGAATTCAATATCGTTTGGTTAAGAAAATTAAACTCTGGCAGGACCTTCGGACACTGCCAGGTTTTCAGGTTTTAGTTTGACCTTCCAGAGTCGATAGATTTGGAAGAGTCTATTAGAAACACAAACTAAACGGCATTGAATTGGGATCATTGAAATCTCTGCTATATTAATCAGAGTATAAAAAATTCTTCGTTAAAATTGATTGGTAATGATTCCGATGGTGGATTTGACGAATATGCCAAGGGAACTGAAAACATACTATTTCGCATATCTCCATAAATATCATGATATTAAGTTCTTATTGGGCTCAATCTTTCGATACTTTGTACAATCAATAATTAATAAATTCTGCAAGCCCAACCACCGCCCGATGCAAGTTTAATGGTAAGTTTGTCGCCTTTAGTAATAGTCCGGGTTACTTTTTTATAATCGTTTGCATTACGGTCGGCATTGATACCATCCTGATAAATGGCTGCAGTGAATAATTTTCCGGCCTCAAGGAAAGAAAAATCGATGATGAGTTCACGCGGAGTCCAGTCGGTCATTGCTCCCACATACCAATCGTTTCCATTTTTACGGGCCACTGCAATGTAATCGGCAACTTTAGCATCAAGCACAACGGTTTCGTCCCAAACAGAAGGAACTTTGGAAAGAAACTCCAAACATTCAGGCTCTCTGTTATAGTTGGTGGGAAAATCGCAAAGCATCTGAAGCGGACTCTCGTAAACAGCATACATTGCCAATTGGTGGCATCGTGTTCCCTGACTCATGGGAGTATTAAAAATAGGGCGAAAATCGGATTTTGTGGCATTCACCATAGCGCCGGGAGTATAATCCATTGGGCCTGCCCACATCCGGATGAAAGGGATGGTTACATCGTGCTCGGGAGTGATATCGGCACTCCATTTGCAATTCTCCATTCCCTTTACGCCTTCGTTGGAAATAAAGTTAGGATAAGTACGGTACAAACCCGATGGCTTAAAGGCTCCGTGGAAATCGACCATCATTTTGCGTTTGGCACATTCCTTGGCAATTCTCCAGTAATAATTCACCATCCACTGGTCGTCGCGTTGCATAAAGTCAACCTTAATGCCTTTTATACCCCATTTCTCGAACTGGGTCATAACGGCTTCAAGCTGATTATCGAGGGTTTTCCAAACGCACCATAGAACAATGCCCACATCTTTCTGTTTGGCGTACGAAACAATTTCTTCCATGTTAATGCCTTTTTCGAGCTCTAACAGGTTGCCAAGTTTATACCATCCTTCGTCGAGAACAATATATTCAAGTTTATTTTTGGCAGCAAAATCGATGAAATATTTATACGTTTCGGTATTTACACCAGCCCGAAAATCGACGTTATAAATATTGTTATAATTCCACCAATCCCAAGCTACTTTGCCGGGTTTTACCCATGAGAAATCGACTCCCTGAGGCGATGAAGCTCCAAGCAGGTATACCAATTGGTTATTGATCAGATCGCCATCGTTGCGGGTGATGGCCATCAATCGCCACGGGAATGATCGTGTGCCTTGTGTTTTTGCAATGTAATCAGCATGTTTGGTAACAATCTCATCACGGTCGTTTGGCTGATTCACCTCCAAAGCAACACCAGGGAAAGTCGCCTTCAAACTATTGGAGCCAGTTCCGTTGAGCCACATACCGGCATAATCATTTAAATCAGATTCCGAAATAGCAATTTTTACATTACTCTTTGTATCAATCAGAGCCGGAGTGCTGCAAAGCCGTTTGCTATTAATCTCTTTAACGGAAAGATATTTGTAAATACGTTCGTTGTGGCTTTGAAAGCCTTCCTCTTCAGGGAAATAAACATTGAAGTCGCCCGCAAAATTATAGGTCACTTCTTCAGTATTTATCTTCACCTCTTCTTTCATATTCATAATAAAACGATATGCAACTCCATCGTTAAAAGCACGGAAAGCAACCTCATAGTTACCTGCAAACTGAATGGTAAGTTCGTTGTAATTATTTCGCAGTTCCTTACGTTTAATTGGAACTACCGGGAAAATTTTTTCGTCAACCGTTTTCGTTTCCAGCTTTTTAACTTTAGCGTTTTTACCTAAAATCAACTTATCATTAACAGTCATCGAGATTGGTGATGCCGATAAAAGTTCTTTTCCATCAGCTGAAACTTCATAAGTCAGTTTATCTTTGGTTTGAATACTTATTTTAATTTTTTTGTCAGGCGATAATAATTCATATGACTGAGCCAATATAAATTGCGAAGATGCAATTGCCGCAAACAAAACGATCACGAAGGTTTTTTTCATTATACATTTCATAATAGTTAGCTATTATATTAATTGTTAATTTTGAAATCCAAAAATAATTTTTTTAAATGATTTTTTCAACAAAACTATTCATCGCTTGTCTTTTTATAAACATAATTAATGGAAATCGTCGAAATTACAGGAAATAGTGAAATTGCCCCAAATGCATATGTTATTGAATTCAAGAGGATATTCAATTTTCAAGCAGGTCAGGTAGCAAGTTTAAGCATTAATGGGCATGAACCCCGGATGTACAGCATTGCAAGCGGGAATAACGAGGAAACAATAAAAATACTTTATGATATAAAACCAGAAGGCGAATTAACTCCATTGCTCAAAAATCTTAAAAATGGTGATTCTATCAAAGTGTCGGGACCTATTGGAAAATTTTTGGGGGATGATAATCCTGGTTTTTGGATTGCCAACGGCACGGGTATTGCACCTTTTTACTCTATGTTCCGTTCGGGATTAGCTGATGGCAAAACCTTAATACATGGAGGCAGAAACCGTAACTCATTTTATTTTCAGGATGAATTTGCGCCTTACTTTAAGGATCGATATATCCGGTGTGCATCGCAAGATAAAGGCCCGGGACTTTTTTCCGGTAGATTAACGAACTACATAAGGGAACAAAATAATCTGCCAACAAACCAAAAATATTACCTTTGCGGAAGTCCTGAAATGGTAGTTGAGGTGAGGGATATTCTCATTTCAAAACATATCCCATTCGGCAACATAATTGCTGAGATTTATTTCTAATGATAAAAGAGACTTTATTTGGTAAAACATACAGCGAATTGCAACAAGTAGTTCGCAACACCAACCTCCCTGCATTTGCTGCCAAACAAATAGCCGAATGGTTGTACAAGAGGCATGCGGCTTCAATTAACGAGATGACAAACCTTTCACTTAAAAACCGTGAATTACTTGCCGAAAAATATGAAATAGGACTAATTGCCCCACTGGAAGAACAAACGTCAGTAGATGGCACAAAAAAATATTTATTTTCGACTACGCAAGGGAAGTTTATCGAGGCGGCATATATTCCCGAATCCGACAGGGCAACCTTATGTGTTTCGTCGCA
>JANXXY010000300.1 GCA_025350365.1 Bacteroidales bacterium
ATAAAGATGTTAAGAACTCCGTGGTAAGTTCAAAATCTTACACATGGTATCCCAGAAGTATTAAAAAGGATGATAACACCGGTTATGTGAGGGATTCCTATGCTGAAAAAGAATTTCCAACCATTGTGAAATTTTTGGATCCATATCGGGAAACTATTGTAGTAGAACAAGGTGGTCGTGATTTCCCGGTTTTTCGATATGCTGAAACACTATTAATTGCTGCTGAAGCTTATGGCCGCAAAGGGAACTACACTAAAGCTGCCGAATACATTAATATTGTGCGAAAAAGGGCTGCTTATAAAACAGATGAAAAAAAGCCTAAAGAATTTTTAACTGTTGAGGGTGGTGACCCAGCTAAACTCAATATAAGTACGGAAAATGATATGATCATTAATGAAACGCTAATAAACTCGCCCGATAAACTTGTAAATTTTATTCTTGATGAAAGAACACGAGAATTGCTTGGCGAACACCATCGGTGGTTTGATCTGGTTCGTTGTGGCAAACTCTATGAAAGGGTAAAAGCATATAATCCGAAGGCTTCAGGTATTGCTGAATTTCATAAATTACGGCCAATCCCACAAGCCGTCCATATTGACCGGTTAGTAAATGCAGGTTCATATGCGGAAGAGCAAAACCCCGGTTATTAGTAATGTAATAATTAGTTTAAACTAATTATTTTGGAGGGTATCTTAACTGAAAATTAAGATACCCTCTTTTTTAGTATCATTCCAAAAAGATTTTTCTTTCCATAAGATAATTTTATCAATTATTTCCAGAAGAAGTTAAGTTCAAGCTCACCCCATCTTTATAAAATATTTATACCTCATAGGTAATTCTTTATAAAACACTTATAGGTTTCGTTGCATCTTTGTATCATGATTAAAAACAAATTTATGAAAATAAAAGTTGCAAAGATTTTCATGGGCGAACACCATTTTATGAAGCCGGTTTTTGACTGGCTCGAGAAATTTGTTTACCACATATCGGTTATCAAGAGCCTAGAAGAGATGAACTGGAAGACGTATATGTTTGACATTCTTTTTTTTCAACTTGTTTGGAATGGTGTTCTTTTTTCTTATTCAGGTATTACAGGCATATTTACCACTCAACAAAGAGCATTTTACCCAATGTGTCGTGGCATATTACTATTAATTACAGGTAGTTAATAGAAAGACCGTTCTCTGTGAAGACTGCGTTTTTTTTATCTTATCAATGCCAAACTAAATATCAAAATCAGCAATAGAGCCACCAGAATATTTAACGTATAGAATACTTTGAAAATTAAACGATATCGAGGCTTTTTAACGTCTTTATCACGGTAGTGGTGATTAAAAATATCGTAGATATAATTTTCTATATCTTTATTTTTCATAGTGGTTTTGAGATAGTTCTCATAGTTTTTTAAAGAATACAAGGCGTTATCAATTAATTCTACAGTTCGCAAATCAAGCAATAAAAAGATGATACCCGACAATAAATAAATGGTGCACGGAAAAAGCAGGTAAACGTTAGATAGGGTCTCATCCTTGTAAAAATAGCCTAATAACGAAAACGAAGCAGTTACTAAAACAAGGAATATCCGAAAGTTTTCGATGCGTTGCTTTGCATGAAGCTCATAATAACGCCAAACGATATCAAAGTATTTTTCGTCCATGGAAATGGGTTTGATTTAATGTGTTAAAAATACGCAGGTTATATGGATAAATCAATAGGCACACCAATTAAAGGATAACTGAATTATCTGTAATAGGTCGCCAAAAACCAATTTTGCAAATAAAAGTTAAAAAACGTATTTTGCGGTTGTAAAATTGAAATGGTGGAATATCATCATTAGAAAAAATTATATGAAGCTTCCTGATATTCGTAATAATAATGTTGGCCAATATCTTAATAGTGTTGATATAGTGGAAGAAACCGCCCGGCAGATAATGAAAGATTTTGGGCTGTTCGGTGTTACCATCACATTTTCGGGTAATACGGAACAAGCATACTCTGAGCTACACGAACAGCTCATTAATCAGATAACAGTTTTAATGGAACGCGATTTTGGAAGGTTGCTTTCTGTATTGTATCAGGTGGATATATCCGAAAAGGAAATAGCACAAGCCGAAGCAGACATTCCAAATTATAATCAGGTGGAGATTATTGCTCACCAAATAATTGTTAGGGATTTGAAAAAAGTGCTTACCCGCCATTATTTTAAATCGAACCAATAGAGGGTGAATTTAGTAATAAGTTGAATATCAAAATTTATTAAAATGTTTAACCTCGAACTCCGGAAAGTTGGTTTGCAAAGTTGATGCTTTTTTTTACTTTTATGACATGAGAAAAACAGATACCGCAATTTTTGCGCATCTATGATCAATTGGTATTTTAGCCTTTACACACATAAAACTAATTAATAAAACGAAAAACTATGGTATCGAAAACTTTACCAACTCTGAGGATTGGAGATCTGGAAATTAACCCTCCGATTATTCAGGGTGGGATGGGTGTAAGAGTTTCAAGATCTGGACTCGCATCGGCAATTGCAAATGAGGGATGTGCAGGTATTATCGCGAGTGTTGGATTGGGAGATTATGAAAATTCGTCGGCTTCAAAATTTGTTGAGGTAAACAACGATGCCTTAAGAGCAGAAATAAGGAAAGCACGGTCTCTTACAAAAGGAGTAATAGGCGTGAATGTAATGGTTGTGCTGTCTAACTACGAAGAACTGTTGAAAGTTTGTGTTGAGGAAAAAGTGGACATGATTATTTGCGGATCAGGTCTTCCGCTAGACCTGCCAAAATTAACTGCCGGGTCCAACATTAAGTTAATCCCTATTGTTTCTTCAGCACGTGCTTTTAATATTATTTATCGTAAGTGGAAACAAAACTACAACAAAGTTCCCGATGCTGTGATTCTTGAAGGACCTATGGCCGGTGGTCATCTTGGATTCTCGTATGATGATATTTTAAATGATAAGACACCTGCTCTGGAGCAATTGGTGAAAGACTTGGTAGACTTTGTAAATACGCTCGAAGAAACTATCCCCGTTATTGCCGCAGGAGGTATTTTTGATGGAAATGACATCGCAAAATTTTTAAAGATAGGAGCATCGGGTGTGCAAATGGCAACCAGGTTTGTTTGTACCACTGAATGCGATGTGCATGATGATTTTAAACAAGCTTACATTACTGCAAAAAAAGAAGACATAGTCATCATTAATAGCCCAG
>JANXXY010000332.1 GCA_025350365.1 Bacteroidales bacterium
AACCGACCTTCTGAAAAATGATGAGCTTCGTAAGAAAATTGAACTCAGAAAATATGTTGAAGGCAATATCGGATTGCCTACACTTCAGGATATCCTTAAAGAGCTGTCTAAGCCAGGCCGCGACCCGAGAACAGCTATTCAGGTTTTCGAATTTTCCAAAGATGTTTTTAAAATTGGTGATGTTAAAGCGGGCATGACCTTACCCGGAATTGTAACTAACATTACTAATTTCGGTTGTTTTGTGGATATTGGCGTAAAACAGGATGGTTTGGTCCATATCTCTCAATTGGCAGACAGGTTTGTAAGCGACCCCAATGAAATTGTAAAACTTAACCAACATGTAAAGGTAAAAGTGCTTGAAGTGGATGCTTCGCGAAAGCGAATTCAACTAACAATGAAAGATGTATAACACCCATCCTTACTGCTTGTCAAAAGAGTTGAGTGGCAATTTAATCAAAAAGTGGGTTTTAGGATAAAATAAAATTTGAAGATTTATGTATATTTACTCAAATAAAAATTAATTATTAAAAAAAAACGTATGAACAGATTTTTGAGAAAGTCAGCATGGCTTTTGCTTGCGCTGATGTTTGTGCCGGCCGCAATAATAGCCAATATAAAGCTACCGTATATTTTTACAAATAATATGGTGCTTCAGCGCGATGTAAAGGTGCCTGTTTGGGGATGGGGCGACAAAGGAGAAAGAGTTAAAATAACCTTTGCAGGGAAGAAATATTCTGCCAAATCGGGTGACGATGGAAAATGGTTGGTATATCTTGACCCTTTGGCCGTTGGCGGTCCTTACGAAATGGTGATCAAAGGCAAGAACGAAATTACTCTGGGGAATATCCTTATGGGCGAAGTTTGGATATGTTCCGGACAATCGAATATGGAAATGCCATTGGCGGGCTGGGGAAATATTAAAAATTCTGCAAAAGAGATCGCTGATGCTAATTATCCAAACATCCGATTGTTTACTGTAATTAAGAAAATCGGCGAAAAACCTATAACCGAATTAGAACAAACCGAATGGAAAGTTTGTTCGCCGGCAACAATACCTGAGTTCTCAGCAGTTGGATATTTTTTTGGCCGTAATCTTAACAAAGAACTGAATATCCCAATTGGTTTAATCAATACATCGTGGGGAGGAACTATTGCTGAAACATGGATTAGCGCTGGCGCTGCCAATACAATTGATGATTTTAAAGAACCATTAAAACAACTGACAAATCTTAACTGGGATAAGTTAAAAGCTGAAGCTGATGCAAAAGGTATAATCTGGAATGATAATATTGAAAAAAATGATGCAGGTGTTCTGAATAAATGGTTTGAACCTGTAACTGACGATAGTCAATGGAAAGTAATGAATTTGCCTCAATTATGGGAAAATGCAGGTTTGGCAAATTTTGATGGAGTTGTTTGGTTTCGTAAAGAAATTGTTTTAAGTGAAGCCGAAGCAAAGGCTGGTATTACTCTTAATTTAGCCCAAATTGACGATATTGATATCTCTTATATAAATGGTAAACAGATAGGTACAACAAGTAATTATAGTCAAAAACGAAATTACGCAGTAGGTTCTTCTAAGTTGAAAGCAGGTAAAAATATCATTGCCATTAAAGTGATTGATACAGGTGGTGGTGGCGGAATCTTTGGCGAGCCGCTGGATTTATCATATTCATCCACTATTGGAACCACGTCCCTTGCCGGAGACTGGAAATACAACATAGGCATAAACGCCGGCCCTAAACCCGATGTTACAACTGGTCCAAACTCATTTCCTACATTATTGTTTAATGGAATGATTTATCCTATGCTTCCTCTTGCTGTTCGTGGTGCTATTTGGTACCAAGGCGAGTCGAATGCATCACGGGCTTATCAATACCAAACATTGTTCCCCGCATTGATTAACGACTGGAGAAAGCAATTTGCAAACCCTAATATGCCTTTTTACTTTGTTCAGTTGGCAAACTTTATGGAAACAAATAGTCAGCCGGTAGAAAGCGAATGGGCCGAATTACGCGAGGCTCAATCCAAAACTCTTTCTCTTCCCAATACCGGAATGGCAGTGATTATTGATATTGGAGAGGCGAAGGATATTCACCCTAAAAATAAACAGGACGTTGGCTATAGGCTATCGTTACCTGCTTTGAATAATTTGTATAACAAAACCATTGAATATTCGGGACCAGTGAATAAATCGCAAATTGTTGAAGGAAATAAAATTCGATTGAAATTCGACCACATCGGTAAAGGGTTAGTTACCAAAGATAAATATGGCTACCTGAAAGGATTTTCGATTGCCACGGCTGACAAAAAATTCGTGTGGGCTAAAGCTTATATTGATGGCAATGATGTAATTGTATATGCTGATCAGGTTACACAACCAGTAGCTGTTCGATATGCCTGGGCCAATAACCCCGATGATGCCAGCCTATTTAATCAGGAAGGATTACCAGCATCGCCATTCCGCACCGACGATTGGAAAGGGATTACCCAAAAATAGGAACAAAAAAAAGAGGCATCCAATCGGTTGCCTCTTTTTTTTATTTAATTTTTTTGGAAACTATTCAGCAAAAATTTCGAATTCAACTTCTACAGAAACTTCTCTGTGAAGTTTCACTTTAGCAGTATAATTACCAATTTCCTTGATGTGCTCTTCGTCGAAGATAATGTTCTTACGATCGATGTCGAACCCTTTTTCCTTAAGAGCTTCGGCAAGCATGATGGTATTTACCGAACCGAAAATCTTACCTGTTGTACTGGTTTTAGCGCCAATTTTAAGTTTCAGGTTTTTCATCTTGTCAGCTAAAACAGCTGCCTCGTTCTTAACCTTAGCTTCTTTGTGTGCTCTTTGTTTGGTATTTTCAGCCAAAACTTTTTTAGCAGATACGGTTGCGGAAGTAGCCATTCCTTTCGGAATTAAAAAATTACGGGCATATCCGTCCTTAACCTTTACAATATCGTCTTTTTGTCCAAGAGTCGTAATATCTTGTTTGAGTATTATTTCCATTAGTTATCTCTCCTCAATTATTTTAACAAATCTGTAACATATGGGAGCAGAGCCAAGTGACGTCCACGTTTGATGGCTGTTGCAACTTTCCTTTGATATTTCAACGAAGTACCTGTAATACGGCGTGGTAAAATCTTACCCTGTTCGTTGAGGAATTTTTTTAGAAATTCAGGATCTTTATAATCTACGTATTTTATTTTGTTCTTCTTGAACCGGCAATATTTCTTCTTTTTAATGTCAACCGTTGGCGGTGTAAGATATCTGATTTCTGATTGATTCTGAGCCATAGTTTATTCCTCCAATTTTTTTTCAGGTTTCTTTTGACTTCTCTTTTTATTAGCGTATCCAACGGAATACTTGTCCATCCTAAAGGTTAGAAAACGAATAATTCGTTCATCACGACGATATTCAACTTCCAACTTATTGATGAATTCCGCATTAGCCTTGAATTCAATAAGGTTATAAAAACCTGTAGACTTTTTTTGGATGGGATAAGCCAGTTTGCGCAGGCCCCAATCTTCTTCGTGCACGACTTCACCGCCTTCTTCGACGATCAGTGCTCTGAATTTCTGTACCGCTTCCTTCATCTGCTGTTCAGACAAAACGGGAGTTATAATGAAAACGGTTTCATACTGATTTGACATAATTTAATTGTTTATTTGTTTAAAATTAATCAGGTCGCAAAAGTAGAAACTTTTTTCAAACTCAGCAAGCCTGATTCATATTTTTTATTCAAATTCTGTTACTTACCTTAAATAACCTTTTTATCTCGATTTTATCAACGGTGATGTGAGGGTTCAATATTCATAATATCAATAGTTATTTATTAAATTTCGGAAGCATTTTCCAACAAATACTTTTCGGCTTCGAGATTCCACAATCCGTTGTTTTTCTTTACCAACCGGTCAAGTTCTGCAAAAAATGGGTTAGTCTTACCTTTTTCAGCAAACTCTTGAATAGCCGTGAGTTTTATAGATTTATTTGTATAGATTAGTTTTTTGCCACCGGGAATTTCAGGGAGATGCAATGTTGTTTCAATTACTGCATCCAGCCCACCGATATGAGTTACTAAACCAGCCGGATCCAGGCCTTTAGACATCATTTCAAGTGCTTCCTCCATATCGTTATTGTTGCCACCGCTGGTTCCCACAATATGGGTAAAATTATAGTGAACGCTATAAAAATTAAAGCTTGCTTTAAAGTTCGGATCGCTTGGGCCTGCGAAGAAATTAAGACAGCCATCAAAGGAAAGAATGGCATCACCCTGCTCAATTACAGATGGAACTGGAGCAAATACAAACACATCATTATAGCCTTTTCCATCGGTGAGATCAAGTAATCCTTTGGCTGGATTATTTAGGTTTTGAGTATTAAAATATTTCAACTCGATGCCATTTTTTGCGGCTTCTTTGGGTGAAAATAGCGATGCCGCACGATCAAGCCTTGTTTGGTCGATATCCGTAACAACGATCATAGCCGGTTTACGGTCCTTACGATGAATAGCATAATTTATGGCAGCCAATCCCATTGGACCCACTCCGGCAAGTATAGCCATATTCCCGCCTTCCGCAATTTCCATTTGATGGACATAGGAACCTGGAGTGATATGATAATTCGCATGCATGGCTCCAATTACGCATGATAATGGTTCAGCCAAAGCAGCAGGATAAAATCCTTTTCCTGTAAAAGGAAGCAGGCAGTTTTGCGCCATTACCTCGTTAGGGATGATAATGTATGTAGCATCGCCGCCGATAAAACGATATGAATAGCCGGGCGCGCTCAAAATGCCTACCGGACCCCCCGGATAATTAATCGCGGGTTGAATGGAGAATTTCATTCCTGGTTTAAACTGATGTTTCCACTTAACTCCAACTTCCACAATTTCACCACTAAACTCATGTCCAATCATGGTTGGTTTATCAGCTATATCGTTGGGTATCCGTTTGTGATCGGTTCCCTGTTTTGCAGCTTTATAACTCGACATACAAATACTATCGCATATGACATGTGCCAATATTTCATCGTTTTTTATTGCTGGTAGTTCAAATTCATCCAGTCTGAGATCACCTTTTCCGTATATGCGGATTGCTTTTGTTTTCATAATTTAGTTTTTTAGAAATTAGGAGATAGAATAGGAGGTAAAATCTTACAATTGAACGTCCAATTTTCCTCATTTCTTATTTCTTAATTTAACATCTCCTGACCACCAGTTACTGGCACAGCCTGACCGGTTTCGTATTCCTGTTCAATAATATAATAGATGGCTCGCATTACATCGGTTACCTCGCAACCACGATGTGCCGGTACTTGCTTTTCGTAAAATAATTTTACATCGTCGATGGTTTTAGCTCCGGATACTTTCCCTGCTTTGAGGTATTGCACAAACAACCCATTTTCAGGGTCGCTCCATAACGGACCATCGAAAAAATTCCCGGGGCAAACAGCGTTAACTTTGATTTTATAAGGCATCAATTCGAGTGCGAAAGATTGAGTCAATCCAATTCCTCCGAATTTTCCTCCGGCATAGGCAAAATTCTTGTTGCTGCCTTTCAATCCCGATTTTGAATTTATCTGGATGATGTCTGTAAAATATCCCGGTTTATGTTTGGCCTGAAGTTTCATTATTTCCGAGGCGTACTTTGTGCACAGAAAATAGCCGGAGTAATTTACTTTGGTCATCAGTTCGAACATTTCGGGAGACATCTCGTCCAGCCCTCCAGCCCTGAGAATACCGGCATTGCTGATGAATACATCAATACCACCAAATATTTTTACGGTTTCGGTAATCAGATTTTGCACCGATTGGGCATTAGATACATCAGCCTTGATAAATACTGCCCTGTTCTTGTCAGCTTTAGCATTAAGTTCTGAAACTATTTCTGCACCTTTTGCATCATTTAGATCGGCAATTACCACATTGGCTTTTTGATTCATGAGAGCCTCTGCTATTCCGGCACCAAATCCCTGAGCCCCGCCTGTTACTATAATCACTTTATTAGCAACTCTTCCATCAGTAACTATACCTTTCGAAATTTGGCGACGGTAATTTTCCACCTCCCATTTGTCAATAAATGAGATTTCAGTTTCGTTCAGAAATTTTGGTCCCCCGAAATTGTCACTCAGAAAACTAATTTTCATCAGATCTTCAAAAACATCAAGAGCAATTTCAGCCGATTGGAAATTGTCCTCAACGGCCACAAATCCCAAATCTTTTAAAACAATTATTTTAGGTGGATAACCAAACGTTTTTTTGTATTCATCTAATTTTTGTTTGAATTCAGAAACAGCATCCACAGGGTTTGTTGTTTTCTCAATAAATATAGCTCTGGCTTTGCAATAAACAATAATATCCGGTGAAAAAGGAAGTGAAATTTTATTAAAATATTCATTACCAGCATAAAAATGCTTTACTAATTCATTATGTCGAATAATGGCTGTTTTAGGACTGTCATCAGTAAGCATCATACGGATTGCCGGCAGGATGCTTGTGATTTTGTTGTCAATTGGTATTGAAGTTAAATTGACTGGTTTTACGATTTTCGATTGAAGTGTAGTCATGATTTTGTCGTAGATCGAACGGATTTTTTCAACCGAACTGGCAGCAACAAATATTCCATGATTTTGTAGAAAAATGACATTTGGCTCGCTTTGATTTTTTAACCGATACGCGGCAAGATCTTTTTCTATTCGTTTAAAAAGCACGTACCCAGGATCTGTATAGGGTACAAAAAGCACATCGTCACCGAACAATTCCAGGGTTAGTTTTGCGGCATTCATAGAGCACATGAGTGCATTTACCAATGTTGGATGAGTGTGCACCACAAACTCATATCCAATCATATCATGCAGTGATGTTTCAACAGATGGGCGCAGCCCTTTTTCGGGATAGGCGCAGGCACGGAAAAGGTCGGTTTTTATCTGGTTCTCTCGTTCATCAGAGCTTTGGCTATATTGCTTACCTGCAATATCTTTTAATTTCTCACGTTCGAGAACAGCAAATCCATTTTCGGAGATGTCGGCCAATGTTGTTCCGCTGGCCTTTACCCAGGTATATTTTTCGTCCTTATATGAAGTGTTTCCGCCTCCGGCAATGACAAAATCCTTGTTACTCCCGTAAAACCGGGAAATCTCAATAAGTTGTTGGATGGCTGTTTTCATTTAATGTAAATTTCTAATTACTATGTGTTAAGAGTTTATAAACTTTTCAATGACGGCTTTCCCTAACTCAACAAAGTAGCCTTTTTTGGAAATATAGGGTTTGCCGGTATCGTCAACAAATCCTCCCATACATTTCGCTCTTAAGTATTGATGAGCAGCAATAACGCATGCTCCTTCGAATGAAATTGTTCGCAACTCCTTGTCGAGGGCTTTTTTGCCCCGCGTATCGCAGGTTAATGGGAACATCTCAGGGGCATTGTGTTCGGTTCCAAAAATGATCACAAAGCCTTTGTCATTAAAAAATTTCACAAAATCTTTCAAATGATTAAAATCGTTTCGTCCCGGGATCAGTTCAATGCAGGCAATATTACGTTTGGTTAGTTCGTTGTAAAGCTTTTCTTTATCGGCTTCA
>JANXXY010000333.1 GCA_025350365.1 Bacteroidales bacterium
CGTCGAAAATATACGATTCATTTTGCTATCACCACAATGAAAATTACGAAAGGGAGGGTCGCGCTGTAAAAATGTATTTTTTTGTCGGAATGCAAAATAACGCCAAATATATGCATATCCTCCTTTTTGAAAAGAATCAAAATTAGTGTCGCAATAATCAGTTTTGTGAGCAAGATTAATGCAAAAAGCCCGGAAATTGATTAATTTACGGGCTTTAGTTTAGAATTTATATAATTATCCTCTAAGAGCCTCAGCGCCTGCCACAATTTCCAAAATTTCGTTGGTAATCGAAGCCTGTCGCGCCTTGTTGTATTGAAGTTTTAGTTCTTTAATTAAATCTGTAGCATTATCAGTAGCCTTGTGCATAGATGTCATTCGTGCGCCGTGTTCCGAAGCCACGGAATCAAGTATTGCTTTATAAAGCTGAACTTTTAACGATTTGGGAATTAACTCCTTAATAATTTCTTCTTTTGTAGGTTCGAAAATAAAATCGTTATGAACAGTTTTCATTTGCGGATCCTTCTTTTTTTCAGGCATCTTGGCAATAGGAAGAAACTGTTCGACAGTTGTTATCTGTATACCCGCATTTTTAAATTGATTGTAAACAACTTCTATCTTATCGTAGTTTCCTTCGATAAACAAATTTATGATCATCTGACCTTCCGAAGCAGTTTTTTCAAACGTTGGTGCATCAAGCAGATGATTGTAATTCCCTTTTACCACCTGAAAACCCTTTTTGGTGAAAAAGTCATTTGCTTTGCGACCTATGGGTAAAAAAAATAATTTTTTATTTGATAATTGGTTCTTATATTTTTCATTAGCCAGTTGCAGCGAAAGTTTAATTACATTCGAATTAAATGCTCCGCATAACCCGCGATTGGATGTAACTACAACAATCAGTACATTATTTGGCTCCCGATTTTTACCATAAGGATTATCAGTACTACTCTTATCGCTATCGCTTAAGTTAGCAAGTATTTCCTGTAGTTTAATTGCATAGGGCCGCATCAGTAAAATGGTATCCTGAGCTTTTTTTAGCTTAGCTGCAGAAACCATCTTCATTGCACTTGTTATCTGCCGTGTAGAACTTACCGAAGTGATCCGGGTACGTATCTCCTTTAAATTTGCCATTAGAAGAAAATCATTTTATCCTTTAAAAATATATCCATAAAGTACACAAAACAAGTTATTTATATCACCAACATAACCTGTGTCCCCTTCATAGGATTCAGTAAAATAGTCCGTTTTACTACTTGTAAATTACTACTTCTTATATTTGGCTCCAACTTCTTTTGCAACCTGCTCAAGAACTTGGGTAATTTGGTCATTCAAAACTCCTTCTTTTAGCTGACTTAGCACATCCCTGTGTTTTAAATCGAGGTATTCAAGAAATTCAAATTCAAACTCTTTAACTTTTTTCAAAGGCACATCTTTAAGTAACCCTTTTGTTCCGCAGAAGAGTATCGCAACTTGTTTTTCAACCGGACACGGTGAATATTGACCTTGTTTCAGTATCTCAACATTTTTTGATCCTTTGTCAAGAATGGCAAGAGTAGCAGCGTCAAGATCGGAACCGAATTTGGAGAAAGCTTCCAATTCACGGTATTGAGCCTGATCGAGCTTTAGAGTACCGGCAATTTTTTTCATCGATTTAATCTGGGCATTACCACCCACCCGTGATACGGAAATACCCACGTTAATAGCTGGACGAACACCCGCGTTGAAAAGGTTATTCTCTAGAAATATCTGTCCATCGGTAATCGAAATTACATTGGTTGGGATATATGCTGAAACATCACCTGCCTGAGTTTCAATAATGGGTAATGCCGTAAGAGATCCACCTCCTTTAACCAAAGGTTTAAGAACATCCGGAAGATCGTTCATTTGCCGTGCAATTTCATCGGAGTTGATGATCTTTGCCGCACGTTCAAGCAACCTTGAGTGAAGATAGAAAACATCACCTGGATATGCTTCACGACCCGGCGGGCGACGCAACAATAACGAAACTTCCCGATATGATACCGCTTGCTTTGATAAATCGTCGTAAACAACAAGAGCCGAACGACCGGTATCACGGTAAAATTCGCCAATGGCAGCTCCGGCAAAAGGGGCATAGAACTGCAATGCAGCAGGATCAGAAGCCGTAGCCGCAACAATTACGGTGTAAGGCATGGCACCATGGCGTTCCAAAGTATTTGCAATATTGGCAATGGTTGACCCTTTTTGTCCGATAGCCACATAAATACAAAATACCGGCTGTCCCTTCTCAAAAAATTCTTTTTGGTTGATAATAGTATCAATGGCAATGGCAGTTTTACCGGTTTGACGATCGCCAATGATTAACTCACGCTGGCCGCGACCAATAGGGATCATAGCATCAATGGCCTTGAGACCGGTTTGCAAAGGTTCTTTAACCGGCTGTCTGAAAATTACTCCCGGAGCTTTGCGCTCTAAAGGCATTTCGTATGTTTTTCCTGTAATTGGTCCTTTGCCGTCAATTGGTTCTCCGAGGGTATTAATTACCCTGCCCAACAATCCTTCACCTACATGAATAGAAGCAATTCGCCGGGTACGTCTTACCGTATCACCTTCTTTAATTAATTCGGAAGATCCTAAAAGCACAGCGCCAACATTATCTTCTTCGAGGTTAAGCACAATACCCTTCATTCCATTATCAAACTCAATCATTTCGTTCGACTCAACATTTGATAATCCGTAAATACGGGCAATACCATCTCCTACCTGTAAAACAGTGCCTACTTCTTCAAGCTCAACTCCTGATTTAAATCCTTCAATCTGCTTTTTAAGTATTGATGATACTTCTGCAGGTTTAATATCCGACATATCTTATTTATTAGTAGATATTTAATTACAAAAACTATACACTCTCATTCAGCAACGCGGTTTTCATCCGTCTTAACCCGTTAGCAACACTTGCATCATACTGTTGATCACCTATTTTTAAAATAAATCCACCAAGTATTGATGCATCCTGATGGGTTATTAAATCTATTTCGGTTTTGTAAACAGACGACAACAATTTATAAAGGTTCTGCCGGATTGAATCATCCAACGGAACAGCTGTGGTAATCAATGCCGGTTTAATGCCTTTGTATTTGCTGTAAACATCGAGAAATTGACGTGATATGTCTTCCAGATGATTTTCGCGTTTATTTTGCACTAGAAGCCCGAGAAAATTCAGACTAATTTCTTTAACCGAATTTTTAAATATCTCTTTTATCAGGTTATACTTTTGAGATGATTTAACTACCGGACTTTTCAAGTATAACCTTAATTGCTCATATTCCTTCAACGACTCAGAAACCAGCAAAATATCCTTACGGACATCGTCAAGCTGATCCTTTTCAAGTGCCAATTGGAATAAGGCTTTCGCATACCTCACTGAAATCTTACTTTGATTCATAAACAGAGGTTTGCTTAGTTCAATTTAATTTCGTTCAAAAGCTTATCAATATAATCGCTTTGATTGGTATTTGAGGAAAGCTTATCCTTAATCAGTTTCTCAGCAATTTGTATTGATAATACCGCAACCATATCCTTAATTTCCTTAATTGCCGCCTTCTTTTCATTTTGAATGGAAGTTCGTGCCGATTCAACAAGTTTCTTCGCTTCATCCTGAGCTTGCCCCTTGGCTTCCTCAATGATTTTATCTTTCATTAACCGGGCTTCTTTCAATAATTTATCTCGCTCAACCCTGGCTTCGGCAAGTAACTTCTGATTATCAGCCTGAAGTTTTTCCATTTCGAGCTTAACTTTGTCAGCTTGACGGAGTGCGTTTTCAATTGATTTTTCCCTGTTTTTGAGTGCGTTAATTATAGGTTTCCAGGCATATTTCTTCAAAATGAAAAATACAATCAGAAAACTTACTATCATCCAGAATAGTAGTCCCGGATCCGGAGTAATCAATCCCATATCATAGTGGTTTTACAAATTAAATCTATTATTTCCCTAAATCAATAGAAAATCATCTTCCATGCTAATGCCGTAATATTTAGTTCTAAAATATATACATGCATGCTTTGCAAACTTGGTATACTTTATTTACTTACTTTGCGTGAACGATTATCTAATTGAACCAATTGTATTTCTACATAAAAAGAATCAATAAACAAACCACGATGGAGAAGAATGCAACCCCTTCAACAAGCGCTGCCAGCAAAATCATGTTTGTTCGAATATCTCCAATGGCTTCTGGTTGACGGGCAATGGCTTCCAACGCTCCACGTCCAACACCACCGATACCAATTCCAGCTCCTATCGCTGCAAGCCCAGCTCCGATACCTGCTCCCATCTTTGCAAATGCAACATTTGCCACCGCTTGTAAAATAATTGTCAATGTCAACATAGTTATTGAATTTTTATGATATTTAATTAGTGATGTCCTTGTTCTTTAGCCATTCCAAAATAAAGTGCCGATAACAGGGTAAAAACAAATGCCTGAATAAAGGCAACCAATAGTTCGATGAAATATATGAATACTACAAAAGCAATTGATACTGGAGTAAAGCTAAACCCTGCAATGGGATTCATAGCCCCGAAAATAAAAATCAGCATTATAAAACTGAGCACATTGATATGTCCGGCGGTGATATTTGCAAATAATCGAATCATCAACACAAATGGACGAATCACAATATTAGAAGAAAATTCAATGAAAGGCATTAAAGGTACCGGCAATTTCAACCACCAGGGAACTCCCGGAGTATTAACCAGATGAACCCAATAAAACTTGTTAGAACTAAATAGTGTAATTACAAAAGTTATTAATGCCAAAATCATTGTTATGGTGATATTTCCCGAAACGTTGGCTCCTCCTGGAAAAATTGGAATCAAACCCATCATGTTATTAATCCAAATAAAGAAAAATACCGTAAGTAAATAGGGCATAAATTTCTCATATCGATCTTTCCCAATGGATGGAATAGCAATTTCGTCGCGAACAAAAATAACAAGTGGTTCCAGCATCGATTGCATTCCCTTCGGGGCTTCATTTGGGTATTTTGAATATTTGCGAGCCATGGATATAAACATCCAAAGCATCAATGCAAAGCTGATGAGTAGTGATAATACGTTTTTTGTGATAGAAATATCGAAGGGTTTTTGAATAGAACCATCCTGTAGTTTTTCAACTAATTTTCCTTTGTATTTCCCTTCCTCTGCAATTTCAAACCCCTTGTATGCCTTATGTCCATGCTCCAATTTGGAAGAAAAGAATATACCAAATCCGGTAGTTTTACTGTAAACAATTACAAGCAAAGGTATTGAAATAATTTTATCCTTAAATGAAACAATAGGCCAATCGTATGAATCACCAATGTGTTCAAAAATAATATCTCCAGGTTTTAAAGTTTCTTTTTTTTCGGTAGTATCCAGTTTTGATTTGGCGGAATCTGGCTCATTAGCCCATAAATAAGTGGTATTCAATAAAATTCCGGTAACAATAATAACAACCCAAATAATTAATCTCCTAAAAGTCAGTCCCATCTTGAATGTCTAGAAAAAATTTAAAATTAGTAAAAACTATTGATTAGTTGAAGCTGATTTAGAATAATTTTTTTTAAGAAATTCTAAAATCGAAACAACCTCAAAAACTGTAAACACTAGGTAAGATAAGAGAAAGGTAAGAAGAAAGGAAACCGGTTGTGTACCAATTAGAAATATATACCCGATGATAAAAAATAAGTACATAAGTAACTTAAAGCCGGTAAATGCTAAAAATTTATTGATGAAAGCCATATTTTGCTTCGCAGCGGCCTTTACTAGAATAGAATGAAAAAAAACAGTGACTCCAAAAACTATAATAATTACACCATAGAAGCCAGAAAAATATTTACCGGGAAACAAATTTTTAAAAGCGGCTAATCCTAAAATATATAAAATGACTGCAATAATAAAACCTTGAATGCTAAAACTGATAATACTTTTGTTCATTCCTTTTTGGGTTTGTTCTTAATAAAATCTCTGAGAGATAAATAGAGTGCAATAAATATTGATGAAATCGACAGAAGTAACGTAAAAACCGGGAAACTGAAGTTTAACCAATGATCAAGTTTTATACCTCCAAATACACCCATACATATTACCACTATCATTTGTATGGCCATGGTAGAGTATTTGGCATAATTGAATAAAAGCTTATCAGGCTTCAGTTTCGTCTGGTCGTCCACTTTGAGAATATTCGTCCGTCATTTTACAGGTACCAGTAAATTTGCAACCTGGCTCAATAGCAAGCCGATTGGTTTCAATATCTCCTATTATTTGGGCTGTTGCCTTAAGTGCTAATAGTTCGGATACATCCAATTTACCTTCAACAATACCATATATATCTGAATTTTTGCAAATGATAGCACCATTAACTTTACCCGATTCACCGACTACAAGTTTTCCTTTTGCGGTTAAATTTCCGTTTAATACGCCATCCAAACGCATGTCTCCATTTGAAACAATGTCACCGGTAATTTCTGTACCAACTGTAATAGTGTTGTGTGAATTGGGTTCACTCTCAATAAATTTAGCCATGACGATATATATTTTTTAAAAATCCGTTATTG
>JANXXY010000338.1 GCA_025350365.1 Bacteroidales bacterium
GGCACATTGCGACTTAGTAAAAATTTGCGAAATACGGTAATAGGAGCTATCTAAAAGGTTCATGCTAAAACCAATAATTGCTCCGGTATCATTATAAAATAATTCTAACGGTTTAATAAATCTTTTATCAAGCTTATTTAGATAAATCCAGGTTTGTTGCGTTAGGTTAGGAATAATGCCATCGTGATAAATCTTAAGTACCTGGTTTTTATTATTTGGGTATGGAATGATAGAACCTTCTCCTCCACGGTCTATTTCCTTAGAAATATCAACCTCAAACTTGGTTGACCCTCCGGAATCGTAAAGTTTTATTTTACTCATAATATTACTCTGTTATGACTCTAATTATAGTAACGTCATCGTAATGTTCATATCCTTTTTTCCTTAAAATATTCAGCTTTCTTTTAAGTGATGCCGGGTTTTTATATAAAAAATTATCCTTTACCAGATAGCTTTCACATAAAAAGTCGGGTTCAGCTTCGTTTGTTTTCTTAAAAGAAAATATCCCATCGGACGAAACACTGAAGTCTTTTGTTTTTGCGGAAAACGATTTTTTCATATCCCAATAGGTTTTGAAATTTTTGCCTGTCAGGATTTCATCCAGGGAATATCCAACATAATCTGGTTTGTTTTCTTCGTCGTTATTAAAAATTTCGAGGTATTGATTGCTTGCATAGGCCACCCCATCACCAAAAAACTTAACTAATAAGTTATTGCTGTTTATTTCATAAACAAAAAGAACAGCCGTTGATAACGTCTCATCAGTAGCAAGGCCTATGGTTTTTATTATTCCATTCAGGTTTTTAAAAAAGACATGTATAATAGAGGAAAAATTCTTTATGTTTATGTCTACTTCATTTAAATCATCAATCGTTTTTTTATACATGTTAGCAAACAGTTTCGAGGCAAAGTAGGAATCCTTTGCGGAGCTGCACCCATCAAATACCCCTCCAATAATAGAATTGCCGGTTAGTTTAAAATAAAAGTTGTCCTCGTTCCAATCGGGATGCGACGAACCTCGTCTCGAAACAGTTGAAATATGTATCATGGGTAAAATAAAATTATAGGTGCTTGACCGCCCAAGTTAACTAATTGATTATAAATAAATAAAGTTAGCCAAAACTGTGTTATTTATGGTGAACCTTACATCATCCCATTATATGAACATTTATTGTGTTAATAATAATATTTATACAAAGTTAATTAGTTCTTTAACCCAGAGGGTTAATATGTTTATAGAAATGAAAGAGTACATCTGACGTGCGACTCCGTTGGAGTCGAAATTTTCTTTTCGTGCTAATTTTCTATAAACATTTAAACCCGCTGGGTTTAAGACGTTAAAAAGTTGGCATACAAAAAAAAATTAGGCGGACTAAGCGCCTATACCTATAAAATTAATTAAAACACTACTTGTGTATTACCTCCGGAGCTTTTTGAAATAGAAGCGGAAATAAACCCTATCATTTTTCGTATTTCTTTCCCGGAATTGCCAATTTTTGCTAAATGTTTAATACCCATTTCTTTTTGAGCATTTTCAAAATTAGCATCAGTACCAATACCAAAAAGTATGGTTTCAAAATTAAATGAGTTTTTCTCATCTTTCAAAATATTTTCCAGTACACTTTTAACTTTACCGGCACTATTTTGCGATGAGTTGTCTTCCCCATCGGTAATTATAAAAATAAGGGTCTGGCAGTTTACACCCGAATTTTCAAGGTTTGTTCTGTAAGTAACTGCATTGGTAATCCCCAACAAAACAGCATCGTATAATGCAGTGCCGCTGCCACATGGTTGGAATGAAATCTTGTCCAAATCAATGGAATTAACAGGTTGAAACCCCGTACGCACGTTTATGGTATCGTTGAATTCGATAATGGAAACCATTAGTTTCTCTGCCACATGGCTTCTTTGCATTTCTTCAAGAAACTCTTTAAATGCTTTGTTAAGATCATTAACATAACTATCAACAGAAGGTGAAACGTCAACAATTAAAACAGCATTTATGGTTTCGTCCGAAGATATTTCCTGAGGATCAAAGTTGCCAAAATCTATATTAAAATCGGGAAGATTAAAATTGTCCATAATTATTATTTTATTAGGTTAATAATTTGTAATTCAATAATTTTAAAGAGTGATATCTATAGATTTAGCGAATCTGATCCCCATCGTTTTTGCTTGGGCATATATAGGCGCTCCCAAATGGCTAAGGCCTGTAACATCCGACATGCAATCTTCAAGAATTACAAACTTACCAGCAAGGTTAGGCGCTTCTTCCATAGCCTGTTTTAGACTATTGGCCACACAATGCGATTTTGCTTCGCCCACCAGATAAACATTCTGGTACTTTTCCAGGGTATCAATCAATGATTGATTAAGCTGCGTTTCAGGTCTGTTTGCCGCAGGTACATTTGCCCTAAATATCCCGAAATGCTCGGTAAGCGGATAAGTGCCTTTTGCCACAACCTGATAAAACTTACCGTCCTTTGTCCATTCAATTAGGGCTTCCATAATTTTATCATCCAAAGCAGCCCCTCTTGAACCTATTAAACAATGATAAGGCCAGATAAAATGGCCAAATTCGCCTTGTTTTTCTAAAGCTTCAACATAACTGATAGCTTCCTTTGGAAAAAACCGTGGACTCCATTTTCCATCTTTTATCTCTTGGGATGAAATGGCCGTAAACGGATTTGGAAATTTTCCATTTTTATCCTGCCAAAACGAGGGATGTGAAATATCATTCACCGGATGGCTATCCATGGTAACGGAGATATGGTCTATCTGGCTTTTATTGGTTTTAATCCAATTAGATAACCGTTTCATATCTGCATCTGCACCTGCTACAAATAGTGCACCCTGCGGATTACAAAAATCGTACTGACCGTCAATGATTAAAATTGCATTTTGATTGTTCATTTGGTTGAGGTATTAAGAATTAGAGTTTATCTTATCGTTTTTAAACAAATATCTATTTCATCCTGTCCACCTGTATGCTTTCCGTCTACATCCGAGAGTTTCACGGTTTGGAAAAAATTATTGTAACCATACGGCTTGGCCGCGAAAAGCTTGATAACCATGTTCATTGGTTTAACTCCCACATCGTTGCTGAGGTATGTTCCAATTCCATATACATCGTGAATTCTGCCTTTAACATATTTTTTTATTTCTTTCACTTTTTCAAGGTCCAGGGCATCACTGTATACAATGGTTTTACTTTTTGCGTCTATCCTGCATGCTGCATAATGTTTTAATGTTTTGTCGGTAAACTCAAGCGGGTCACCACTATCCCAGCGTACACCGTCGAACAATTTTGCATATTTCGAATTGAAACTGTGAAAGAAGTTGTCAGTTGTAAATGTGTCGGTTAATGCAATCCCCAGACTTCCCTGGTAAACATCTACCCAGTTTTCAAGACCAATGGCATTGGCCATGCGGTAACCATAATGTGCGCCATGATACATAAACCACTCGTGTGGATGCGTTCCCATAGGAGTAAGGTTATGTTTCATTGCCAAATAAACATTGCTGGTTCCGTTGAGACATTTACTTGCATATTCTTTCAATATTTCCACCACACGGTTTTGTATTTCAAAGGAGAAACGACGGCGTGTTCCAAATTCTGAAAGTTCTGCGCCAATAGCAGCAAATCCTTTTGCTTTGGCAATAGCCCTTGGTTCGTAATCGTCGGCTTTTTGCCCGGTCATAGTAAAATAAAGTTCAGAAATGATTGCCATGAGTGGAACTTCCCAAAGAACAGTGCGATACCATAAACCCACAATATCTACCTCAAGTGTTCCGCCGGTTTGGGTAATTCGAACTTCTTCCGGATTATATCGGTAACCTTTTAAAAGATCAATAAATACGGGTTCGAAATAGTAGCATCTCTCTCGAATAAACTTTTCGGCTTCTTTGCTAAGAATAAGATTTTGCATGGCATTAACTTCGTTACGCAAAGCCTCAGCAAAACCAATAGGAAACTCAGTTTTTCCGCGGTTGATGAACTTATAAAGTACTTCTGCCGTAGGAAATTTTTTCTGAATAGCGTTCATGGTAGTGAACTTGTAAAGATCGTTGTCGGTAAAATCGCGAATAATCATTTTTCTATTTTTAAGGTTAAATCATTGGTTTATATTTCAAAATTGAAACCTCTTTCCGATAATGTTTTATATTTATTCTTGTCGAAACTGAAGTATTTAGCGCCTTTATGAGGAACTCCTTTTACTGATTCCTGATGGTCGATAAGTAAGTGGGTTTCCAGAATCTTCTTTCTGAAATTTCTCCGGTCGAGTTGCTTTTCAAGTATTGTTTCGTAGAGATTCTGAAGTTCCGGCAACGTAAATTTCTCAGATAGTAATTCAAAACCAATGGGTTGATAGCGAATTTTGGAGCGAAGCCTGTTCAATGCCATGCGCAATATAAGGTTGTGGTCAAAAGCCAGCGAAGGGATTTGCGAGATTGGAAACCATTTTGCACTTTGGGCATCGTCGCCAGCTTGAATTTTAAAATCGGACAATTTGACGAGTGCATAATACGCCACAGTGATAACTCTTCCCCTTGGATCGCGGTTTACATCACTAAAGGTATATAGTTGCTCGATAAAGACATTCTCTATTCCGGTTTCCTCGAATAATTCCCGACGAGCACATTCATCGGAATTTTCTTCCATATTCAAAAAACCTCCCGGGAATGCCCATATCCCTTTGAAAGGTTCTATTCCTCTTTCAATAAGAAGAAGTTTAAGTTCACCTGCATCGAAACCGAAAATGACACAATCCGTTGTAACAGATGGTCGGGGATATTCGTAACAGTAATTATTGGTTTCCATAGTATCTTTGCGTAATTGTTACGCAAAGATAAGAATGATTATTTCATATGCAAATTTTATTGCGTAAAAATTACGCATAGATAATAAATGGAAGTGCCAATACAGAGTTTACTTCACGTAATCATTAATCTAACTCTTTGGCAATGGCAATAGCAGCAATAGTTCCATCTGCCACAGCAGTAGTAATCTGACGATATTTTTTGCTTATCACATCACCTACGGCAAACACTCCCGGGACGTTGGTGCGCATATCCTGGTCAGTTTTTATATAACCCCATTGGTCGAGTTCGAGTTTGTCCTTAAATAAGGATATATTCGCTTTAAACCCAATGAAAACAAATACTCCATCACTGGTGAGTTTTTTTCGTTCCTTTGTTTTTAAATTTTCAATTTCGGTGATAATGTGATCACCGTCTTTAAAAAAACTACGTGGTTCATGTTCGTAAAGTACGTTAACTTTAGTATTGGCTAGCAGCTTTTCTTGTGCTTGCTTATTAGCAGTGAGTTTGTCAAACTGATGAATCATGGTTATTTTGCTGGCAAAACGTGTTATAAAGTCTGATTCCTCTACGGCGGAATTTCCTCCACCAATAACAACTACCTCTTTATCAACAAAATATTTGGCGTCGCAGGTGGCACAATACGATATACCTTTCCCTTTCAGTTCTTTTTCTCCGGGTGCACCCATTAGGTTTGGGGATGTTCCGGTAGCAATGATGATCCGTTTTGCCTTTAGTGTTTCAAATTCATCAATAACGATTTCTTTTTTGTCAAGGTCAACTTTGGTAACATCAACGGCTACTTTGTATACTGTGCCACAAAGCTTGGTTTGTTCACTCATATTGTGAGAAAGCATGTAACCGGCCTGTGGCTCAATAAATCCAGGATAATTTGAAACTTCGTGAGTGGTAGATACATGACCTCCGGGTAATGCAATATCCACCATCACTGTATTAATTTTTGCCTGACACAGGTACAAACCGGCGGTTAACCCACCGGGGCCGGCACCCAAAATAATTACGTCGAATTCAGTAACGGTTGGTTTAATCAGAGATTTAATAGATTTTATTTTTTCGTCGGGAATCATGCTATCCAGATGGGCGATAATTTCGCTGCGCTTAACACCCCCGGTTAACCTTTCGGCTACTTCTTGTCCATTGTCAAAAAACAATAATGTTGGAGATGATTTTACGCCAAGTTTATCGGCTAGTTCCCGATTATGCTG
Organism: Bacteroidales bacterium; assembly: GCA_025350365.1. Classification (GTDB taxonomy): domain Bacteria; phylum Bacteroidota; class Bacteroidia; order Bacteroidales; family JAAUTT01; genus JAAUTT01. Next base: position 6,048 of record JANXXY010000338.1, read on the forward strand.
ACGGAAGATTTTCAAGAACTTAATATCATTCCCGTAAAGTTTTGACAAACCTTCAAATTTGGGTGCTAATGCCTCACAAGGTGGACACTCTGAAGAATAGAAATCGAGCACAACTTTACCACTTTCCAAAACTTCTTTGTCAAATTCCAATGTAGTTATCTCGTTCATTTGTTAGTTATAAATAATTTACAATTTCTTTTATTACAATAGTTCGGTAATTTTTCAACTTCTGGATTTTTTATAAAATGTAATACGTTGAAATACATAGAAATAAAGAAATATTTCAATATATATCTAAGTATTTCATTTTAAGAATATTGCTAAAATTTACCAAAGTGTTATTACATATTTAAGTAGGCGCCAAAACCCAACTCTAATAACTCCTTTATCGGGCGACAATCAGTGGAACAAATTTTACCGGACTTGTTTTTAGCCACTGAACCACACCCTCCACCACATGCTAATTGTATACTGCAATTATTACATTCCGGAATGCTGGTAATATCACGTTTTTCCCATTCGGTTACCTGATTTTTTTGATAAGTTATTTTGGGATAAAAAGTCCCTAACGATTCATCGGATTTTCCAACAGTTGCTGTACATGGGTAAATATGCCCTGTATAATCAAATGCCCATTCTGTTTTGCAAGCCGGGCACGAATCGAATAAAGGATCGGGCAATGTGCCATTTTCCGAAAGAAATTTAGCAATGGAGTATGCCGGCTTGTAGAATTCTAAAATGTGCGGGTGATCATGGGTAATTAAATATAATTTTTCATACAACGAAATACGATTAAAAAGTTTATCGCTAGCTGATTGACAATGGTGAAGTTCGTAATTTCGTCCGATTTGTGTTTTAAAAAACGGGCTGGAAGTCCAGCCTTTGTCAATTGCAAATTGCGCCAAATCAGAGAGATTATCAATATTCTCCTTGTCAATTACCATTCTTAAATTAACAGTTAGTTTGTTGGCAATACAACCATCAATACCATCAATAATTTTATCGAAAGTACCTGCGCCCCCTTTTAACATGCGTCGGGCATTATGGACTGCGGCAGTTCCATCGAGTGTTATCTGAATTTCACGAACATGGCCTTGTTTTAAAATATTAATATATTGCGCAAGCGCATACCCGTTGGTAACAAAGCAAACATCGATATTAGCTGCATTTGCTTGGTTAATAAGGTATGATATGAGTTCTTTTTGGTTTGGTGTATTCAATAGTGGTTCTCCGCCAAAAACAGTGATGTATTTTCGTTTTCCGGTAAATTCTTTTTGGATGTAAGTAAAAAAAGCATCTACGATTTCGGTGCTTAATATTCCCTTTGAAGGGGCATATTCGTCCTGATAACAGTAGGTACATGCAAAATTGCAGCTGTAATTGGGAACAAAAAACAATTGTATTTCATCCTCCTCGCGACTATCAATGAAATCGAGGTATTTGTTCCGGAAAAGTTTGCTTTCTTCTTTTTCATCTGCCATGTAACCTTTCTCGAATAACTCTTTTATAAAATTATCGTTGGCAACTATTTCGTTGTTTCTGACTTTATAAATCTTTTCTGCATCTTCAGGGTTTACTATGTCGGCATTGCCTGATAGAAGGTTGATAATAAAGAAGTTTTCAGAATCCTTTATTTTCGAAAATATGTTGTTTTTAGAGAAATGCATCATTTTTAAATTAAAGGATAAAGAGCCAGGAGCCAGTGCCATTATGAACATTCTGATCCCTGGCTCCAATAAAAACTAATCGTGACAACCAACTATCGTTTTTGATATTTTGGCACAACATTGAGCAACTTTTGCCTTTGATTCCACTTCTTTTTTTCTGATTAAACTTTTCATTTTAATTGTGTTAAGGAATTATTATTTAACTAATAGAACTTCATTGATAGTCTTCAGCAGTTTTTCTTTGGGTAACGCACCCATTGTTAACTGTGGTTTGCCATTAACAGGAATAAACAATAACGTTGGCAAACTTGAAATTACCATGCTCTGGGATAATAATTGCTCAGAATCGGTGTCGACTTTATAAACTACAATTTTTCCGGCATATTCTTTGGCAATTTCTTCTAACAGCGGCGATAAAACCCTGCATGGACCACACCAGCTGGCATAAAAGTCAATAATGGCAGGTAAGGTACCTTCGTACTTACATTGCTTATTTATTTTGTAATTAAAAACTTTTTGTTTAAATGTTTCGTTTGTCAATACAATTACTGAACCAGACGAACTTGTATTTTTTATTTTGTCAGGATTACCTGCATGGCAATTGGTTAATAAAAAAGCCAAGCCAAATGATAATGAAATAATAATTTTTCTCATGTTAGTAAATTTAATTTTTTTTCCTTGTTTCACCTGATCTGGCGACGGGTCACGATCCAACCTTCGCGCCGGGGGCAGGGTGGCAATACTCGAGCACCAACTACATCCTCCTCGGAATGATCGCGGAGATGGCGGGCGGCGCGAAGATC
>JANXXY010000341.1 GCA_025350365.1 Bacteroidales bacterium
AAAAAAATCCATTTTTGCTCATTGCGTGCTTTATAATAAAAAGTAATGGTAAACTTTTTAGGTACAACATCGGATAATCATAATTCAATGTAGTTTAGTTAGTGGTTCTATTAGACTCTTCCAGGTCTATCGACTCTGGAAGGTCAAACTAAAATCCGGAAACCAGTCAGTGTCCGAATGTTTTGCCAGAGTTTAATTTTTTTTAACTTAACTAACCTTCATTGAATAATAATTAGTTATTATCATTAAAGATTTTTGTTGTCATTTTTTACTAAACAAAACAGCAATCCAATTATTTTTTTTAAGAACACTCAAATACTCATAATCATATTTCTCGGCTGAATTCTGAATCATGGGCAAATCATCAAGATAAATGCCACTCATTAATAATAAACCATCTTTTGCCTGTGTGCTGGCGTAATGCGAAATTTGTTTCAGAAGGATATTTCGATTGATATTGGCCATGATAATATCAAATTTCTTTCCCAAAATTAAACCAACATCTCCCTTCAGAGCTGAAACATTTAAAGCCTTATTAAATTGACAATTTTCGACGGTATTTTTATATGCCCACTCATCGATATCGATAGCCAGAATTGACGCTGCTTTTAGCTTTGAAGCCATAATTGCCAGCACGCCGGTACCGCAACCCATATCGAGAACCCGTTTGCCATCAAAATGCATTGTAAGCATTTGTTCTATCATAAGGCTTGTGGATTCATGATGACCGGTTCCAAACGACATTTTAGGCTCAATTACAATCTCATAAGCCACATTTTTTGGTTTGTGAAAAGGGGCACGAATATAACATTTAGCTGCAATGTAAACCGGTTGGAAATTTTTCTCCCATTCCTGATTCCAATTCTGATCTTTGATAAAATCGGATGTAAACTCAACAGAACCAAGAGTCAAATCATGATAGAAGGTAATCTGGTTGAGCAAACTTTCATTAAAGTTTTTAGCTATAATATAGGCTGAAAGTCCTTCCCCTGTTTGTACAAAACTTTCAAACCCTATGTTTCCAAGGTCATTCATTAATAGTTCCTGAAAAAGAGTAACGTTTTCAGATTGAATTTTGCAATTAAGTTGTATGTAGTCCATGGAGATGTTACCGGTGAATGGTGAATGGTGAATGGTTACTTTATGGTTACTGGTAATTGGTTCGAAGTTGCAGAAGCTATCACTAACTCCTACCCTAACTTCTAACTTCATTTTTTTTTCGAGAGAATTACTTCAATCTCATCCATAATTTTATTCATGGATTGAATTGCTTTTTCAAAAGGCTCATTAGTAGTCATATCAACACCAGCCTTTTTAAGTAATTCAATTGGATAATCGGTGGATCCGGACGAAAGAAATTTGAGGTATTTTTCAACGATTCCATTTTCGGAATTCATCACTTTTTCGGCTAACGCCATTGATGCAATAAACGAAGTGGCATATTGATAAACATAAAAATTGTAGTAAAAATGAGGAATATAAGCCCATTCAACGTTCACTATTTCATCAATTTTACAAATGCCTTCGTTGGTTCCGTAATATTTTTTTAAGATATCCCCATAAATTTTATTGAGGTCATCACTGCTTAATGGTTCTCCGGCTTCAGCTTTTTCGTGGATAGCAAGTTCAAATTCCGCAAATTGTGTCTGCCGGAAAAGAGTTCCCTTAAAACCATCTAACCGATCCATCAGCAGAGACAATTTATCATTTTCATCGGTAGTATTTTTAACCATATATTCACTTAGAAGTGCTTCGTTGAAAGTCGATGCCACTTCGGCTACAAAAATGGAATAGGACGATTGTGAATAAGGCTGCGTTTTATTCGAAAAATAGCTATGCATGGCATGACCAAGTTCGTGACCATAAGTACTAACATCATTAAATTGTCCGTTAAAATTTAATAGTATAAATGGGTGAACATCATATATCGACCCATTGGAATAAGCGCCCGAGCGTTTGCCAGTGTTTGGATACACATCAACCCAACGGTCGGTGTAAGCTTTTTTTAATATGTCCTGATAAGGTTTTCCCAAAGGTTTCATAGCACTTACAATTAATGTTTGCGCCTCATCAAATGTAAAATTCTTCTTTACGTCCTTTACTACAGGTGCATAAATATCAGAATATTTGAGGGTATCAATATCCATCATCCGTTTACGGAGTTTGAGGTAACGGTGAAATGTTCCCAGATTATTGTTGACATTTGAAATGAGAGAATGGTAAACACTTGTTGGTATGTTATAATTTTCGAGGGCGCTTTCGAGCGAATTATTGTAATGACGGGCTCGTGCATTAAATATATGCCCGTTCACCTGGGAAAACAATTGTTCGGCCAATGTTTTCTTAAATTGGTTCATGGTAGTCCAGAATTCTTTGAAAACTAATTCGCGGTCATTTCTGTTAGGCAGAGCACGATATTTGGAAAATGCTGATTGATCGAGCGTAACTGTTTTTCCGTCTGATAAAGTTACCTTAGGATAAGGGAATTCAGCATTGGTAAAAACCCTGTTTATCGAGCCCGGAGCGTCAAGAATTACCGATGCCTGAGCCATTATTTTTTCTTCAGGTTCTGAAAGTGTATGCGCCTGGCTTCGGAACAGATTGTCGAAATACATTTTATACATAGACAATCCTGGCTTTTCTTTTAAAAACCCGTTAACCTTATCTTTACCTATTGCAAGCACTTCCGGATCGGAAAAGGCCGACTTTGCTCCTATTACGGCAAACGATTGACTTAATTCCTGAAGCATGGATAGGTATTTCCCATCGCGTGTGTCCTGATCTGATTTCATTGAAGCATAGGAATAAACACGACTTATTTCCTTATTTAAAGCTGATGAAAATTCGAGAAATTCAAACAAGGTTTTGGCTGACGTAGTTAACTTTCCCTGGTATTTTTCTATTTTATCAGCTTCTATTTTTACCTTGTCAAAGGCTTGTTTCCATGCTTCATCCGACGAAAAAATGTCTTGCAGGTTCCAAGTGTATTTGGGTTCAATAGCTGATCGATCGGATGTTTGTGCAATTATTTTTGGGTTTCCAGTCATGATAATAATTAATATAACAAATTTAACAAATGCAACTTTTCTCATTGTAAATAGGGTTTCAGAAAATAAGAAAGCAAAGTTACATATTTAGTGGAATACAACGAAAAAATCTATAAATAGGGATGGGATTTATTAACAATATCTCTTAATCTATTCCGGGCTAATTTATCCACTTCGATATTGTAATTAATTGCATTTATTTCCAGCCCTGTTTTTTCGTCAGGTACTGGTTTCTGGTGGGCTTTTACCTTAATAAATTCGATGGTGTGGGTTTCAATTTGACGAATCAAAACTTCGATCAAATCTGAGTTGTGTAATAGAGCTCCTTTTTTAGTAATAAACTTATTTTTCATAAGCTTATCCTTTCTATCGGTAATTCGAACTACGTACTGACTGTCGGTAAAAATGGCCAAGGACACTTTATCAAATTTTTCATCGATGAATTCAATGGATTTGATTACTGCCAAAAGTTCCATTCGCTGGTGCGTGGTATCTGGCGTTTCACCGGTTAACTGAATTTTTTCATTATCATAAAGCAAAATGGCTGCCCAAGCTCCAATATTATAAGCTGGGTTGCAACTGCCGTCGGTAAATATCCTGATTTCTGGTGTATTCAATTATCTATGAACCTCTTTCAATGGGAAACCTAATGTTTTCTGAATGTTTTTTAAATCGACAAGCTCAATATTATTGATTAAACTTAATGATAAACCTTTGTTGCCAGCCCTGGCTGTTCGTCCGCTGCGGTGAGTATAATATTCGATTTTTTCAGGAATTTGAAAATGAACCACATACGATAGTTTTTCAACATCAATACCTCTGGCAGCCAAATCGGTTGCTACGAGAATTTGAACTTTCTCATTCTTAAAAGCACGCATCACTTTATCGCGCTCCTTTTGCAACAAATCGCCATGCAACGCGTCGGCTGCATAATTTTTAGCAACCAATTGTTTGGCGAGAGTTTGGGCTCCCGATTTGGTTCGGCAAAAAACTACGCCACGGTTTTCTCCCTGCGATTTTAGGAAGTGAACAAGAATGTCCAGTTTTTCTTCTGCATCGCATATCACATATTGATGGGTAATGTCTTTGTTAATCACATCCAATTTATCTACCTCTATTTTAAAGGCAGTTGGAGACATGTATGTTTTGATAATGGTCTTTATTTCCTGTGGCATGGTTGCTGAAAAAAGCCATGTTTGGCGTTTAC
>JANXXY010000345.1 GCA_025350365.1 Bacteroidales bacterium
ATGATTCACACTATTTAATTATTAATAATTCAATGATGACTAACATAAGCGATTTATATATTTTCACTGAATCGCACTTAATGAGTCATAATGTTAAAGCTGTAACCAATATGTGACTGCTTATTTTAACAAATATAAAGAAATCTAATTGGATATAGAAATATAACGTATAAAATTAGGATTAAGTACTTATAAATAATTCATAGTACTGAGAAAGTATTGTTCAGTATTTATTTTTTTGAATTTTAGAACATTATTTAAATTATGATTCGATTATAAAACCAAAAAACCTGACTTTTGCCAGGCACTCTATTTAAAATACTAAATACTAGAACTAAGTATTGATTAAGAATTATATGCCCATTTCAAGTACAGGGAACCCCATGTGAATCCGCCTCCAAAAGCAGCAAGAATAAGTTTATCACCCTTTTTGAGCTCCTTTTCCCAATCCCATAAGCATAGCGGAATTGTTGCCGCCGTAGTATTTCCATACCGCTCAATGTTAATCATCACCTTTTCTTTACTTAAACCCATGCGTCGCGCCGTTGCTTCGATAATTCGCATATTGGCCTGATGAGGCACCAGCCATGTTAAATCATCAGGAGTAATGCTATGTCTTTCCATCATTTCCACGGCAACGTCAGCCATTTTTGAAACAGCTATCTTAAATACAGTTTGACCGTCCTGATAGAGGAAATGTTCGCCGGTATCGATAGTTTCATATGAAGAGGGTTTATAAGAACAGCCTGCTTTTATATAGAGATTATGCCGGCCTGATCCATCAATCTGAAAAATATGATCAATTACGCCGAAATCTTCCGTATCTGGCTCTAACAGTAAAGCTACTGCCGCATCGCCAAATAAAGGACATGTAGTGCGATCGGTATAATTTGTTACCGATGACATTTTATCCCCTGCAACCAAAAGTACCTTTTTATATCTTCCGGTTTCAATAAATTGCGAAGCTGTTTGCAAGGCATAAATAAATCCGGAACAGGCAGCACTTAAATCAAACCCCCAAGCCTTTTTTATACCAACTTTGTCAGCAATAACACATGCTGTGGAAGGAAAAAACATGTCAGGCGTAACCGTAGCTACTATAATTAATTCAATATCATCAACTTTGGTTCCCGTTTTGGCGAGTAACCGGCGGGTTGCTTCAGCACCCATATCAGACGTTGCCAGATCTTTTCCTTTCAGAATGCGCCGTTCCTTGATACCTATCCTTTGCATAATCCATTCATCGGAGGTATCGACCATACGGCTAAGTTCTTCGTTGGTCAAAATATATTCGGGCAGATACGCCTCAATACCAGTTATTGCAGCTCTGATTTTTGTCATTACTTAAAAAATTCCCTGATTTTTTCAGGCAGTTTCGCATGAATTACATCTTTCGTGTGTAGAATCATGTTTTTAATCGCAATGTCATTGGAAACCCCGTGACCAATAACCACATTGCCATTAACACCAAGAATTGGAGTACCTCCGTAGATTTCAAAATTAAACCTGTTGAAATATTCATCGTTCAGTTTTCTATACTTGGCAAGATGAAATACAGCTTCTGCTTGTTTTAAAACTACATTTCCTACAAAACCATCACATACAATTACATCAGCCTTATCATCAAAAATTTCATTTCCTTCAATGTTTCCAACGAAATTAAAATCTTTTGTTTCAGCCATTAGCTGATAAGTTGCTTTTGTAAGATTGTTTCCTTTTTCAGGTTCAGATCCGATATTCAATAACCCAACTTTCGGGTTATCAATATTACAAACAAACTCAGTGTAGAACGAGCCCAAAATACCATATTGATATAATACTTCGGGTTTGCAATCTGAATTCAAACCCACATCCAAAAGAATAGTTGAATTACCGTTCATTTTTGGAAGCGGTGATGTAATAGTTGGCCTGATTACACCAGGGATTGATTTAACCGTATACATGGCGCCAACCATCATCGCTCCAGTACTTCCGGCACTGGCAAAACCATCAATACTGCCAGCTTGCAACATCTGGAATCCTACAGAAATACTGGAATTGGGCTTCTGGGTAAAAGCTTTTGAAGGATGATCCCCCATTTCGATAACTTCCGTAGAATGAATAATTTCAAACCACGATATGTCAACTCCATGTTTTATCAACATTTCCTCAATCACATCCTGATTACCAATCAGTATTATTTTGGCATCATTTGCCAACACTTTTTGAGCCAGAATAGCACCTGCAACTGTTGCTTCAGGCGCATAATCTCCTCCCATTACATCCAAACCTATCCTTATCATATCGAATTGCAGGATATAATTTTACTCGCTTAGCTTATGCTTTAACTACTTTCTCAATGGCAAGTTTTCCACGATAGTAACCACAATCGGGGCATACCCGGTGATACAAAACAGATGATCCACAATTGTTACATTTTGCAACAGTTGGTACCAATGCTTTATCATGAGTTCTTCTTTTGTCTCTCCTTTGTTTGGAATGTTTTCGTTTCGGATTTGGCATTTTCTTTTTTATTAATTATGATTCAATAAATTTTTTAAATCGTCCCAACGAGGATCAATTTCTTCATTTTGTTTTCGAACAATATACTGGTCTAATTTTTTAAGCATTTCCTTATTGCATGTACTATTTCCCTTTTTATCATTGGGATGAACGCGTTTATAAGGAAGACTTAAATGACAAAATTCATACAAATATTGAGCAACATCTATTTCATGTTCAGCATGTGAAAGAACAATTATTTCGTCTGTTTGTTCTTCTGTTACGACCCCAAATCTAATAAATAATTTGGAATCATATTCAATGGTAATTTCGAGTTCCTCCAAACAAATGTCGCAAGTAACTAAGACAATACCTTGTATGTGGAAATCAAATTCCAACATGGAGGGTTTTTTATCAAGAGTTACTTTCGCCTCTATCTTACCTTTATGTATTTCACTACCTTCAAAATCATCAAAGAAC
>JANXXY010000354.1 GCA_025350365.1 Bacteroidales bacterium
CTGTACCTGTAAATTCAATTCCACCTTTACCTGCATAAATCGCACCAACACCACCATAGTGAACGTGTGTTCTATAGCTGGGAACCAGCTTATTTGGTGCAGCATTTCCTTTTGCCGAATCATAATAAACTGCAGTTGGGCTAGTTATTAATGATGCATAATCAACTATGTTACCATCAGATAGTGTAGAGCTTGTTGTTAATGGCCTTGGTTGATGGCATTTTACACATAAATTGCTTTTACCATCATCTTGGGTAAGATCGATAGTTTTAGCGCCTCCCCACATTGTCATAGGAACAGCTGCTGTTGTGGTAAGTGGATAAAAATCAGCAACTTCATAAGTTTTATGCAAACTACTATGACAGGTATTGCAGGTGAATTCGCCAAAACCTGTAGTGACGGTTGCAACATAACTATTTGAAAATTTACCAGTTGTTGCATCCTTCACGAATATAGCAGGGGTATTGTTTGCACAAACAAACTTGAATGCTTCTGATTCGTGACATGGAGTGCAACCGGTGCTACCACCTGCCTCTGCCTTAGCTGTTTCACCAAAAGAATGCTTGGATAACTCGTATTGAGTGGCTTTTGCTTCCACAACTGCAGGAGTATGGCACTTTTTGCAATTTTCATTGGCGTCTTTACCTGCCAATCCAGCAAGACCATCAACGCCGTCTTTACCGGCAGGACCGGCAGGACCTTCGCATGATGATGCTAAAAACAAAGCAGCTCCTAAAAACAGCGTCGTAAATAACGGATAATAAATTTTTTTAGTCATAGCAATATGATTTGGTTATATTTTTTCTTAATGTCCAAAGATACTTCTATTGAATCTATGGAGTAATATTTAACCGGAGGGATATTGTGTCATTTTAAGATAACTATCAGGCTCTTTAAATCGATAAAAAATGGAAAAAAGTTGATCTATATCGATTAATAAAAAGTAAAAATGGCATTTAATGTGTCAAGAAATTGCTCAAAAATATCATCTTTCATTTTTAATGTGAATTAGGAGTTGAGATTTCTTAATAGCCGCCTGCTTTAGCTGGCGGAACTAATTGAAAGATTAATTTGGCTTTAGCCAAAACATAAAATTATTTTGGCTAAAGCCTTAAATATTAGCTTATTTAATACGTTGATTAAAACCAACGACTAATCAACCATTAATTCGCATTATTACCAAATCATAGAATAATTGTTTTGGTGAAAACAAGTATATTTTTTGGGAATGCGTGTAAACAAAGTTGTTCAAAACTTGTTAAATAATAAATTAAAAACTAGACGATGAAAAATTATGTAATCCTAGCATTAGCTATTGCCTTAAATACATATAGCTATGGTCAAAACACCTCAAATTCAGGTAAAGTGAAATCGATATATGACTTTAAAACGAAAACATTGGATGGTAAAGATTTTGATTTATCTACTTTAAGAGGCAAAAAGGTTTTGATTGTGAATACTGCTTCAAAATGTGGGTTAACGCCTCAATATAAAGAACTTGAAGAATTGTATAAATCGTACGGAGGCAATAAATTTGTTATTATCGGATTTCCTGCGAATAACTTTGCAAGTCAGGAGCCGGGAACAAATGCTGAAATTAAAGAATTTTGCAGTCTCAACTACGGTGTTTCGTTTCCAATGATGTCGAAAATATCAGTAAAAGGAGATGATATTGATCCCATTTACCAATGGTTAACCCAAAAAAGGCAGAATGGATTAAAGGATTCGGAAGTACAATGGAATTTCCAGAAGTACCTGATTGATGAAAAAGGACAACTGGTTGATGTTGTTGAACCTAAAGCAAGTCCAAAAAGTGATAAAATTGTGAATTGGATTAAAAGTAACTGATTATTAAAATAGTTCGATAATTTTTCAACTTCTACATTTTTATATAACGTAATACGTTAAAATACATAGTTATAAAGAAATATTTCAAATATATATCTAAGTATTTCATTTAAGAATATTTCTATAAAATTACCGAAATGTTGTATTATTAAGTATTAATTATTTGATACTTGGTACTTAATAATAATTAATGTGGTGACAGATATTTATTTATCTTTTGCATAAAGGACTCAATTTCTAATGGTTTAGAAATAACATCCTCACATCCGGAGCTTAAACATTTATCCTTTACTTCCATGATCGAGAATGCCGTTTGAGCAATAATAGGTATATCCTTGCGGAATTCCTTTATTTCGCGGGTAATCTCATATCCATTTTTCTCCGGAAGCTTAATATCCATAAGTATTAAGTCGATCTTATTAATTGTTTTACACAATTCCAGTGCCTGATCTCCGTTTTCGGCGTGCAACATTTGTACCTGACTTTTTTCTAATACCGCTTCGATAAACTGATAGTTAACTTCATCATCTTCAACAACTAATATAACTTTATCTTTCCAAATTGGTTCTAAACGAGATTGATCAGTAGAAACGAGATCGATTAGATTCTCCTGTTTTTTAGATCTTCCTGGTTTATCAATGGGCAAAGTAAAATAAAACTCTATACCTTTATTTAGTTCAGAAGAAACCAAAATTTTACCTCCGAAAGCTTCAATTAAATTCTTTGATATGGTTAAACCCAATCCAATTCCACTCAAACGTTGGTGAGTAATATCTTCGAACTGCCAAAAATAATCAAACAAGTGCTTGATATCATCCTGAATAAGACCTATACCGGTATCTTGTACGAAGAACTCAACAACTTTAGCATCTTTTATATTATATCCGAATTTTACGGTTCCCTTACTCGTATTTCGTAATGAAAAAGCTAATAGGTTGATTAAAATTTGTTGGAGCCTGCCTGGATCAGTCGAAATTGATCCATATTCTTCAAGTGGATTTTTTTCAAGAATTAACTCAACCAATTCTTTCCCTGATTTAAGTTTTTTTTGCAATGTTGCAGCAAAAACTTCATTCAAAAAATCATCCAGATTAATTTGAGAGTAGTTTAATTCAAGCTTACCCGATTCGAGTTTTGATATTTCAATAATATCGTCAATCAATGCAAGTAATTGATGACCTTTTTCATTAATAATCCTTGTAAATTCAAGTTTTTTTTGATCACTGATACCTTCCATTCCAATCAGTTCAGAGAATCCAATGATAGCATTCATTGGAGTTCGCACTGCATGTGACATATTTGCTAAAAAAGCCGATTTAAACTTTTCTGAACTTATTAATTTCTCTCGAGTTTTATGAAGCTCTTTTTCTAACTTTTTATTTTCAGATTCTAAATCACGATTTTTTTGCAGCAGTTCATCAAAAGAACACTCCTCATTATTCATCGGATAATTTCATTAAAAATTAATACTCAGATTGATATCCTGTATTAACAAATGTAATTATTTATCTGATAAATATCAAGAATATGTTGTTCAAATTAAAACAATTCTACTTCAATATTCTGAATAAAGGCTGTATATGTGTTTTCATCGTCCACCTTAGCTTCTGAAAGCAGCATTAGAACATTAATATCTACCCCATCTTTATTAGTAATTTTCACTTCTTTACGGGCGCCTATGGTTTTATTTGTTGCCGAAGAAACTAGGACCTGAATAAATTCATTTTGTTTGATATTTTCTTCCGAGAATAAAACTCTCATATTCATTCCCATAGTTTCTTTTTTAGACATTCCCCAAAGGTCTTCTGCCGCCTTATTAAAGAATTCAATCCGGCCTTCCTGATTAACCGTTACAATTGCATCGAGGGCACCTTCCAATGTACGTTCGTTACGTATTTTAACCTTTTCAACCTCTTTATATTGTTGTTCCATTTCGGCTTTTGCCTTATCAAGCTTTCTGCTTAGTTCTGCTCCGGATTGACGCAATTTTTCTTCCTGAATACGAAGCTGTTCTGTTTGACGCTGAGTTTCTATTTCCATTAACTTTTCTTTGGTAATCTCATTTAAAATATATATTACCTTATTTACCTCGCCATACATGTCATTTACAACACTTAACGTTCCTCTAAACCATTTTTCATCCAAATTTTGAGTAACATGTTTTAATTGCCCCTGAAAACTATGTCCGGATATAACATTCTCCCAAATCTCTCTGAATGAATTAATTTCTTCCCTCGGTATGAAATCAAAAATGGTTTTGCTCGAAATTTCGTCCATGGTATATTGCATGGTAGTAAGAAACTTTTCATTACAGTCCAACGTATCACCCTCGGGACTGAATTCAGCCTTTAGACTCGACCTGTTAAGAGCTTCGATTTGAGCCTCAAAATCGAGGCTTTGCTTTTTTTGATCGGTTGTATCTATCGATAAAAACAAAATTTTCTCCACCATGTTATTTTTTTTAACACATGTAAAGGTGGCCATTGTCCAAAGATCTTTACTCTGTTTAGTTTGCAATTTGACATCACCTTCAAAATGCTCAGAACCATGCGTTAAACTTTCCCATATGCTATCAAACCATTCCCTGTCTTTTTTATTAATAAACATGGAGATATGTTTTCCTTCAACATCAACATTATTGGCATATCCCAGCTTTTGAATAAATTTATCGTTTGCATATATAAGAGTTCCATCCGGAAGAAATTCAGATCTGATTAATGTATGGTTTACTGAGTTGGCAAACGTAAAAAATTTTTCATTTTGCCTCTCGGCCTCTTCTTGTGTTGCCTGCAGTTCCTCCATATTTTGACGCATTTGTTCCTCCTGGGTAGCCAAAATCTCTGACTGTTCCTGCGATTCATGCAACAATTGAGCAGTTCTCAAATTTATTTTAACCGTTGATATCGTTGAAGCTATGCTCTCGGCTAATTTTTCAACAAACTCAATTTCAAACTTTTCAAAATCTTTAAATGACGCAACTTCAATAACTCCATGAATTTCATCATTAATAATTAAAGGTACAATGACTAAGCTACGTGGATTCGCCTTTCCAAGCCCTGAAGTGATAAATACATAATTGTCAGGAACATTTGTCATGTGAATGGTTTGTCGTTCCATAGCACATGTCCCAATAAGTCCATCACCCCATTCAATGCGATTATTAGCAAATTTTTTGCGGTCGTATGCATAACATGCAGTCATTTCAAAATGCTTCTCTACTCCTTCTTCATGCAAAATAAAAAAACCTCCCTGATTTGCATTTAGATATTTAACTAAATTATTGATAATATTATAGGAAAGAACCTGCATGCTGTCATTGTTTTTACGCAATATTTCGCTGAATTTGGCCAATCCTTCCGCTACCCAGTTTCGTTGGTCATCTTCTTTGCGTCGCTTCACTTCAATGGATTTATTGGTATTAAGATTATCTCTCAAATTGATAAGAGATTTCCCTAATTTATCATCATCATCCTGTATATCGTAAACAGCATCAAGGTGATCATTTATCAACTTATTTGTAAAATCGAGGACTTTTTGAGATTTTTGTAATTCATTTTGTAAATTAATCTGCGTTTCCTCCATTTGGGCATTTACTTTAACTCCTATATAATATCCGATAAACCCTAATATCAAAGGAAGCAGATCAAAAAGGCCGAGGGCAGGAAATTGCTGATGTAAAAAATGTATACCCGAAAAATTAATTGGCTGATTAAAATGCACTATTCCCCAAAAAAAACTTATAATAAGAATTGAAAATCCAACCATTAGGCCAATTCCAGAAAAGTAAATGGACCTGTGCACCGAATTATATTTATTCATATAGTAGTAATTCATTCAAAGCTAATTCATATGTGCCAATTTACTATATTTTCTTAAATATTGTAAATATCTTGAAGAATATCATTAAGATTATTGTAATAAAGTGTCAAAATAAAATTAATAGCTAGCTGTGAACTGTTTAGCCCAACTCATAGATGTTCCTGCGATTTGGTCCAGTGGCAATATTTTCTCCACGGCTCCAACTTTAATGGCTTCATTTGGCATTCCAAAAACCACGCACGATTTCTCATCCTGAGCTATTGTTCTTGCCCCAACTTCTTTCATCTCAAGAAGTCCGCGAGCACCGTCATCACCCATTCCC
Organism: Bacteroidales bacterium; assembly: GCA_025350365.1. Lineage (GTDB taxonomy): Bacteria > Bacteroidota > Bacteroidia > Bacteroidales > JAAUTT01 > JAAUTT01. The sequence goes on from JANXXY010000354.1 coordinate 5,990, forward strand.
GTCATTATGATGCCGATAGCATTTTTACCTGCATAACGTGCTGTTGAACGAAATAAAACATCCACCGATGGCCGATGACGGTTCACCAAAGGTCCATCTTTGATTTCAACATAATATTTAGCGCCACTCCGCTTTAACAACATATGATGGTTGCCTGGTGCAATTAGCGCTCTCCCTCTAATTACTGTATCGCCATTTTCAGCCTCCTTAACAGTAATATTGCATAGCTCATTAAGCCGGTTTGCAAACGATTTGGTGAAATTTTCAGGCATGTGTTGAACAATCACAATACCGGGTGAATCCAGAGGTATCGCTTCCAGAAAAACACGTAAAGCGTCAGTACCTCCGGTAGATGCCCCAACCGCAACAACCAGCTCGGTTGTTTTAATCATACTGGATTCGGAAGGAACAAATTTTGGAAGTATTGCATCCGCTGAATATTTTGGTTGAACTGTAAAATCATTTTGTGGCACAGATCTTCTCTTAATTTTGGCCATAGCAGCGGCTTTCACTGCATCGCACAAACGAATCTTCGATTCTTCAATAAATAGTTTCGTATCCATTTGTGGTTTCGCAATTATATCTATAGCCCCAAATTCTATTGCACGGAGAGCTGTTTCTGTTCCTTTGGCCGTTAAACTCGAAATGATAACAACCGGTATCGGATGCTGCGACATTATTTTCTTAAGAAAGGTCAACCCATCCATGCGCGGCATTTCCACGTCCAATGTTATAACGTCAGGCACTTCTTGAGCAATTTTTTTTGCAGCAAAAAAAGGATCAGAGGCTGTTCCTATAACTTCTATTTCCGGATCGGAGCTTAGAATCGACTGAAGGGTTTGCCTAACCACTGCAGAATCGTCAACTATCAAAACCTTGATCTTATTTGCCATAATCTAAAGTATGAAAATGTAATGTGACAATGGTATTAAATTGTCTTTTGAACATATTTCTGCCGCACTTCACCAGTTATAGTAAGAAACTCAATTTTTCTACCAAGTTTGCCTCCAACAGACGAACTTACAATCGGAATCTTTCTTTCCTCCAACACTTGCCTTGCCAGTTCAATATTACGAGTCCCGATATGAAACTGAACTAATTGGGTTTCTATAACTTCTC
>JANXXY010000377.1 GCA_025350365.1 Bacteroidales bacterium
CCCGGTCTTTTTCATCAATAACGCCGTCATTGTTCTGATCCTTGAATTTTACATCGCCGGGATGAATGGATCCTGACGGACCCTGAATGGCTGAAGTCACAATTTCAGTTTGATTCTGGAAAATACCGTCCATTTCAAGCATGTAAAATGAACCTATTGGCTGACCTTCCGTTACCCGTGTAGCATAGGTACCCGTTTCAACCAATCCTCTGACCAGAGGTGCTTCCAGTTTGAGCACATCGTTGTGCAGATAGGCGATGTTACCGCTTATGGAATAGCCCCATTCATTCTTTGTTTTGTGGTAAGTGGCTTCTAGCTCAAGCCCGGTGTTCAATACCGACCCGTTGTTAATCACAGGAGCGCTGGCATAACCTGTCGATGGAGGATTGGAGGCCGTTACCAGTTGATTTTCCGTAATTTTATAATAGTAATCGAGAGAAAATGTCAATGCACCATTTAAAAGCCCCACATCAAGGCCAGCGTTATATTGATTACTGGTTTCCCACTTCAGGTTTTCATTCCCCAGGGCACTTTGAGCATAACCGCTATTCGATGTCCCGCCGAATGGATAGTCATAATTAGGAGAGATCCTGTCCTTTTCGGCATTGTTGGCTATATCCTGGTTTCCGATAGCGCCATAGCCTGCGCGTAGTTTGAGATTTTCAAGCCAGGAAACATCTTTCAGGAAGTTTTCCTGCTTTAGCGCCCAGCCGGCGGAAAGTGAATAGAACGTTCCCCATTTGTTATTTTTGATAAACTTCGAAGAACCGTCGCGGCGGAGTGTGCCAGAAACGTAATATTTTCCCATAAAATCATAACTTACCCTGCCGAAAAATGATGCCAGCGATGAAGCCCATGCGCTTTGAGTACTTTTGACCTTTTTCCCCACTCCGTTACCAATATAGATAAGCTCTTTCTGCTCAACAGGAAAATTCTGATCGCTGGCATAAAGAGCTTCTCCGGTATTTTTAATAGCCTCAAAACCAAGCATTGCTGAAAAAGTATGTGATTCTCCGAATTTGGTTTCATAATTAAGCACGTTATTAATGGTCCAATTAGCAGTGCGTTCAGTACCAATATTCAGACCGTTCGGGAAATTAATTCGTTTTTCGGTTCCCCATGTAGGGAAGAATTGGCGACTATTGGAATTGCGGTAGTCCATCCCGAAGTTGGTTGTAAATTTCAGATTTTTAGATACTTTGGCAGTGAAATAGGCTTTACCAAGATAACTGATATCCTTGCGGTTGTTATCGTTATGAGCGGTCATGCCGAGGGGACTATATCCATCGCCAAGGAATGAATCATAAATCTGCTGTCCGAAATATTCGGAAGGACGGTCCACATAAGTGCCATCATCAAATTTTATGGGAATGGCAGGATTGCGAAAGAATGCATATCGTATTACGCTTCCGCCATTTCCGCCTGCACCATCGCCCGAACTTCCGATAATATCATTACTCGAAATCCCAACAAGCATGCTCATTCCCCCGCTTAGCCATTTATTTACCTCAGTATTCAAATCAAGACGTGCTGTTCCACGGGAATAACCGGTGCTTTTTATCATGCCTTTTTGGTCGAAAAAAGATGTGGAGATAAGATAATTGGTGGCTCCATTCCCTCCTGAAATAGAGAGTTCGTGGGAATTGACCGGAGCTGTTTGGAACAATTCTTTTATATAGTTCACGTCAGCGAACCCAGTGGCATCTTCGGCAGTGATGAGTCTGCGAAGAGGAAGGCCATTACGCATGAAAGCATTGTCGTTGGTTGCGGCTTCGTTATAAATGGTAATATAATCTTTAGTATTTACCATTTTGGTGAGTCTGGTTGGTTTCTGGAATCCTGTTTGTCCATGATATGCGACCCTGGCTTTACCTTTTGTTCCTTTTTTGGTGGTAATAACCACTATCCCGTTATTGGCGCGGGAACCATATATAGCCGCTGCTGATGCATCCTTGAGGACTGTGATATTTTCAATATCTCCGGGCGAAAGAATATCGAGCGCATTGGCTGTGGGGATGTCATCCACGATATAGAGTGGCTCGTTGCCTGAATTGATAGAACCGACACCACGAATACGAACCTGAACCCCTTCGCCGGGAGCGCCGGTATTTTGTGTCACCGAGACACCAGCTGCCCTGCCCTGTAAAGCCTGAGCAACTCCTGCCACCGGTAAGCTGGTAAGCTCTTTACTATTTACCTTGGAAACCGCACCCAATACATTGCGCTTCTTGGTAGTTCCGTATCCTATCACTACAAGTTCTTCTAACATAATCTGCTCGGAATTGAGCTTAACATCAATCACCGTTTGACTGCCCAGGATTTGTTCCACTGTGGTATATCCGATATAAGAATACACAAGTATAGAAGAAGCTGTCAGTTGATCAGATTCCAGGTGATACTTTCCGTTGATATCTGTAGGAATACCAATTGTGGTTCCTTTGATGTAAACTGAAACACCAATAAGGGTTTCGCCGGATTTAGCATCGGTTAAAGTTCCTTCAACGGTATGCTGCGCAAACAACGAGGCCGTTGCCGAAAGAAATATTACAAGGATTATCAGTCTTTTCATTTTATTATTATTTAGAAGATTCCATATTTCTGATACTTTCAGGCTATTTGTAAGTTATTACTGCGTTGCCAGCCATCACTTTCGTTCCCTCTGACTTAAGGTGCGTTCCAGCTGGCAGAACCACCATTAACGTAGCTTCTCCCGCAGGTATTTTAACATTTATCTTACCATTACCTCCTAATACCAGGTATTTTTTCGAGATAATATCAAACAAGTCAACGTTTTTTCCCGAGGAATAAGTCACTGTCTTTGACTCTGTATAAGGGTTATAGTAAAGATAAACAGGGTATTTGTTCTCTGCATAGAAGTCGGTGACATTGCAGTCAAGCGCCAGAATTCCTTCGACCTCAGTTTTATTGACAATAGATCCGAAAACACCGACAATGGAGGTACTGTAAAGACTGAACATAGATTCCCTGGGTTGGCCGACTGCCCATTTGGGCCCATCGCCGGTTGAAACGGGTGAGATCTCTTTCAAAGCCGGATTATTGTAATCATCCATCTTACGGATGCCTTCATACCCGATAATCCCATGGGTCAGGTTTTTCAACTCCGGAAGCCACTGGTGTGTCTTGTCAACCTGGTCGGGGTAAAATAAGCGGGATGCATTAACCACATTCAACATATATTTTCCAATAGCCCTGGCATACCTTGGTTCATATTTTACCATTGGTACTAATGGCCAAGCCATAGCCACAGAATTCATAAAAAAGGCATAGCCTCCGCCATCGGTGATACTTCCCTGTAAACCATCCACATCGTAATCGCCCCATTTTTCGGCTATCACTCCCCAACCGTAGCGGCCATTTTTCGACTGGCAGCCGTCAAATATCCAGTTCAGAAGTTTTGTTACGTTGTAATTGGTTCCTTGTTCAGCATTGAGTCTGGCCGCAGTATAAGCTCCAAACGGAAGCAAAATTTCATAGAACCGACTTTCTTTTTGGTTAAGTAATGCTTCTGTTGCACTTTTAGCTCCACGGAGATAACGCTTATCCCCAAATTTGTGATAAGCCGAATATAATACCCATGAGTGACCGCCTGCTGCATCCTGTTGAAATGGAATTGGGTTGCGCATGCCCTTCATCAGAGCGTAATCAAAATATGAATAATCATAGTTTCCATTTAACAAGGAGTCTGCTTTATAAAATTTTTCCGCTATTGAACGTTGTATCAATTCTGTGTTTTCAACATTGGGAAAGAGTGCCGCAACTCCATAATATAAAACATTGGGATATACATCGTACCACCAGTCGCGGCCATATCCGCCACCTGCCATTGCAACTGCAGGGTTGGTATTGTTCATGATGATATTCCATTTTGTGTCTTTGTTGAAATAGTTTTGTGACATCTTAACAAAATTGAAACCATGCTGATTGGTTTTGTCAATGCCTATAAGTCCGGCACTTAACAATGAACTTAAAGAAGTAAGCGCTTCATGAAACTCGCCTTTATTTTTTTTTGGGCCTTGGCGCACATCACCAATCACAGTATATAGACCGTATGTAATCTGATCAATGTTCCGTTTGGAACTATCAAGCCAAATAAGTGAACCATAAGAATCCTTGTTGTTGAAAATAAATACAAGACTGTCGAATTGTTTCGTTTTTCTCTTCCAGTCAATGATTTTTAGAGGTTTTGGCATATTAGGCATCTGGTCAATTCGAGGCAAAGAAGTTTGAATCACAGGCAATCCTGTTTGCGGAGTGCAGGAATATGATGTTATCAATAGTGTTAGAACTAATGGAAGGACAATTTGAAAATGTCGTAAAATAAGTAACCACATCTGATTAAATATTTCACAATTATATGGTGCTATCATTTTTAATTTAAAACTTGCCTTTTTCATTTATCCTCAGAATAAGAATTTTTCATGATGTTTTTTGCCAGTGGTATAGAGATCATTTGCAACGCTGCTACAATGATAAGAGAGTAACGAAGCGCAAAGATTTCGGACACGTACATTGCCAGGAAGATGAACATTCCCAAACCTGCAACCCGGCCTGCATAGAGACCAAACTTATGATTTAGGATATAGGCATATTGATTCCGGTTTTCGCGTTTGGAAACTACATCAATTACCTTCATCATAATAGGATAATAGGCCAGATCATGCAGGGGCTGGAAAAATACCTTACACAAAACAAATATCATTACCCCGGTCATAGATAACTCAATACCATTGATGACAGTTCCAATAAGGAAGAGGGTTATACCAAAACCAAAAATGAGAATGCGGTGTTTGGGTTTAGCAAAGCGACCCAGAAGATAAATGAGAATAGCTGTCAATCCACCGCTAATTCCCTGAATCAGTCCAAGCGAGCCTTCTTTACCCACGTATTTCATAATCAGCATGGCAGGAGCTGTTACGAGAAATCCCTGGACTAAGCCTTTAAGGGCTGCCAATAGAATTTGTTTGTTCCAAAGGCGGTCGAAACGAAAATAAAGAAAATCTTTCTGTATCGGGTTTTCGAATTTGCCGCGGGCGAGTGAAAAACAAGCCAGAATTGTAATCGCAAAAACAATAAGTGTTACGATGCGATAACCTTTGTAAATATTAAAAACGATGCCGAAAATCTGCACTCCGTCAATTGATGCAAGCAATGCCCCTATAGCCAGGGGAATAGTAATATTTGCAATGGTAAAGAAAAATGATTCAAGCCCGAAAAAGTAATTTCGGTTTTCATCCCTGGTCGTGTATAGTGCCATCAGGTAACGGTTGGTCCAGAAAAATCCAGATGCCGCACCAATTAGTGTACCTGAAATTATCAATCCGAACAACGAAATGTCTTTCACAAACATCATCCCAACCATGGATAAACCGCTCAGCAGAATACCGAAACTGTAGAGATGAGCGACTTTGAATTTTTTCAGTAAAAACCCGTTTGTTAGCGAGGTTATGATAATACCGGTATACATTGCCACTTGGAAGATAGCCACATAGCTGGTATCGGCAAAATATCGCATGATATATGCCGCCATAAAGATCTCCACCACAGGTAATACCAAAGCATACAGCATATTGGTAATAAGCAATACGCGCATATTGTGAGGCATTGACAGGAAAAAGCGGAACTCGGCATTCAGTTTTGCAAACATTTTTAGATTGTTATGTTTTAGCTATATATCTTTATTAAAATCCGGATCCATATCAGGAGTGCGTAAGCCTGCCACTTCATTTGCCATCAGTATAAAAACATTCCAGCACAATCCTCTGGTAGATGGCCACCAGCTATCGGTTGTTGTCCATTTTGTAGGTGTAAATTCTTTACTGAACGGCCATTTGGGATTCAGATAAATTTCTGCCCACACTCTGTTTTCCATCAATGCGTTTGCCTTGGTCCAGCCGTGTTTTAATCCAACTACATAGGCACAATACTCCGCTCTGAACCAACTACCGCCATTATAATAAAACCCGTCGCTTTGACCATTGCTGTAATTTTCTTCACCAAATTTTTCAAAAGGTTGATAATCTCCACTGAGATATGCATATCCTTTTTCATCCTTTGTTAATCTTACACATATGGGTGCAGTAGTGCCATATTCAGGATGTGGGGAGTTGGGCACTTTATTCAGAACAGGCACTTGATTCAAATGATTTATTACCATTTCGTCTGTTAATAGTGGCCTGTTGAACAGCCATTGGGAAAAGAATTCCGGTTCCAGGTCGGTAAGGGTTATTATATCAGGGAAATTACGGTCGAACAGCAGATGTTTTCGTTCGGAATCATAAAAATTGCGATATTCTTGTTCTGCCTTTTGAATATAGCCTTCGGATATATCAAAACCCAATTCTTTTATAGTTCTTAATGCGATGGCAAGCATGCCCTGGTTAACCCCCAAACGATCAGTTTTAGGGTTAAAATCAACAATATCTACCTGGCTCAGCGAAAAATGTGCTTTGCATTTTCCATCTCTGTCGGCGTCAAATTCGTTCAATACGTAATCAACAGCTTTTTTAATTTTCTCCTGTGGAAGAGCAACACTAAAACGCCGTTTGTCCATCATAGCCCAAATAAGCCATGTGATAGTGGCTTCGTTGTCCTTAGCTTCCACCGACCCCATAAGTGGAGTAATAATAGTACCAATACCACCTTTGGGAGTCTGTGTTTTGCCCCATTGTTCCCAGATGGCGATATTCAAAGATTTATTATAAGAGGCTACTGTTGAAAAAAATGAATCCCTGTTGTACATGTCCGGTGCATAATTCATGTTAGGCACGTTAAACGGTGTAAAATCATTTATATCTGTAATCCAGGTGAGCATATTGAAATTGGCGTACAGCATTTTTTCAATCTGTGATCCTTTAAACCCTTTTCCTTCAGCCAACCTTGACTGAGAGGAAATCATAAATTGTTGATGCGATTTCCAAGGTTCAATAAAAATATAGGTAGTTTTCTGTACTTTTTGGCCTATAGGAATTATGTTGTAAGGTTCTTGCTGAGGTTGGTGGTCTGCAAATTGGAGATCTTTTATCTGTAGATTACACTCTTTACCTGATTGCGTACCAATAAACATGGATACGCTGTCATTCTCAATATAAGGAACTAAGATGCTTCCTTTAAAAAAGGACCATTCGTTTTCTGAGACTGGAAAATTATCAATGTACTTTACTCCATCTTCCAGCTCAATGGTTTTTATCCCGTTTTTAATTCTGAAAAGTTTTAGCGCCAGGGGTGCATTTCCTTTACACCAAAAGGAAATAGTGTATACTTTCTGATCTTTAAATGGAGTTATAAATTCTATACCGGCTCTGCCACCCGTATGACCGGTTATAGTAATTAACCCATTTTCATTTTTTACTTCAGCATCGCCTTCTTTTTGGTACGTATCAGTAGGTTTTAATACAATTTCCGCTCCGGCATCCAGGTTATACATTTCACCAAATGTTTGTTTGATGTAATGATCATTTTTAGCTCTTTCTGAGAGGCTTGCAACACAAAACAAATTAGGATCAGGCAATCTGCGCATACCCACAAACCCACCACCACGCCCGCTAAACCGGCGACGTGTATTTCGCGTAAACTGATTTTTATAACCGGCGTCTGTTAAAAAACCAACTACATTATTCTCAGGAGTAACGAAGCCTGCAGAAGGAAACATTTCATGTACAAAGCCACCGGGAAAATTATCATATTCAAATGTTACATACCGCAATGGGTTTTCTGCAGGACGGGCTGTTTCCTGTAATATATAATACAGGTCAGGCATGGATGGCTGAAACAATTCAATCGTCTTTTTTATAATATTAGTGTTTACCACCTGATAAGTTACTGAAACAGATAGATTGGCATCAAACTCTTTGATGTAAGAATCTCTGATTAAAGTGATTGATTTTTCACCGCCCGTCCATTTTTGGCCAACCCATGGGATATTTGCTGCAGTACTCAAATCATGATTATACAGATGCAGAGAGAATTCTTCCGTATTGGTAACCGTTAATTGATTGCCATTATAAATATCAACATGAAAACCAATTTGATCATTTCCGTCAACTTTAAGTGCAAGTTGCTGACTAAATATGGCTGAATTGTTTAAAAAAACAAACAGGCAAAGACAAAAGACTGTTAACTTGTTTTTATGATGCAACATTTATTTTTCGTCTAAAACGCAGTTAAATTAAGGTAGAAAGTATTTCAGAAATAGAGAATTTGGCGCCACAAATTACTTCGTCGCTTGCGCCATAATACATTATAATATCATCACCTTTTACATAGTGGCCATTGGTAAATACTACGTTGCCGAAAAAACCGGTTTGTTCGTAGGTATTAATAGGTTCCATAATAGGTTCCACGCTACGGGCAAGTATCTTAGAGGGGTTATTGATATCAAGCAGTATTGCACCCAAACAATATCGATGATCACTGTTGGCGCCATGATAAATTTCGAGCCAGCCTTTGTCAGTCCTGATGGGAGCTCCACCCGCTCCAACACGCGCTGAATCCCACATACCCGGGCGCACGGTGGCAATACATTTATGTTTGCCCCAGTAGATCAGGTCGGGTGACTCGGCTAACCAAATATAGTTTCCGCCTAGTTCAGGACTGCTTGGGCGGTGTAAAGCATAATATTTTCCATTTATTTTTTCTTCGAAGATGGCGCAGTCTTTATTATGGGGAGGGAAAATCATGCCTTCGCGACTGAAATTCTTCCAATCTTTGGTTCGGATTAGCCCAACGCCAACCCCGAATTCAGATACTTCGGTAAACGAAAGGCTAAAGCCATCAGCCATGGTTGCTACCCTACAGTCTTCTATACCAAATGTTTCAAGTTCGCCCTCACCAAAGATGGGAGGGTAGCCATCAGGCTCATAAAAACGAATACCATCATCACTGCAAACGAGTCGCAGGTATGAGAGGGTGGTTAGGTAGTCCTTCTTCTTATAATTGATTATTCGCGGATCAGTTGCATCAAGATCGGGGTCGTTTTTGTCAAAACTCAGAATTTCAATCTTACCTTTATTATTATATACCGGGAAACAGATTTGACCTTGAATTTGTTTGGGTCTTTCGGCAACACGCAAAAGTAACCATATCTTCCCATTAAATTGAAAAACGCCGGGATTGAGAAGGCAAACTATTTCCATTCCTTCGATACCCGGTTTAAGATCAGCCGGACGGAGAAGCGGGTTTTGCGTGAAACGTTTTGCAATATCCATAGTAGTCTGTTTTATTCAATACAAATTTACAATGGATGTCAAAAACCTGTGTCCTCTCTGTTCCTGATCTTGTACGATTGGGTGTAAAATGATTCGGTTTCAGGTATAATTTTAATTTTCCCCCGGTTTGTTTCTAAAGTCCGAAGGCGAACAACCATAAACTTTGTTAAAAAGCTCATAGAAATGGGTTCTGCTGGCAAAGCCGGTTTGGTCGATTATCTCGCTCACCGTTATTGTGGTTGACTTAAGTAGTGTAGCCGCTTTGCTTAAACGACGCTGATTTATAAGGCTGTGGGGTGTGATACCAAGTACCGATTTGGTTTTATTGTAAAGAGAAGATTTACTGATAGCGAGTTTATCACAAAGTTTTTCGGATGATAGCGTTTCATCATCGATATTTTCATCAATGTAATTAAGCATCTTCTGAAAAAACGGGTCGGGGATCTCTTTTATCAGCGCACGATTACTGTCCTGTTGGCTGAAGTGTCGCTTAATATTATACCTTAATTGCAGGAGCTTTTCGATGCGTACCTTCAGATGTTCGGGGTGAAACGGTTTGGGAATGTAGGAATCAGCTCCGGCTTTCAAGCCAACAATCCTTTCTTCAATTTCAGCTTTAGCAGTTAAAAGGATCATTGGCAGGTGACTTGTATCAAAATTTTCGCGTATTCTGTTGCATAGTTCAATGCCATCCATTTCGGGCATCACTACATCGGAAACGATCAAATCCGGGTTATCAGACAAAACTTTATTGTACGCCTCTATACCGTTTTTGGCAAAAATAATATTATAATCTGCACGTAGAAAATCTCTTAACAGTTTCAGAATTTCAGGGTCATCATCAACCAACAGGATCATCTGTTTTCCGGTTGATATTTCAGACATTTCTATTGGATTATCAGGCTCATTTTCATCAATAAAATTCATGTCATTTAATTCATCTACAGACTCATTCTGCAAATCAACTATACTTAGTTTGTGTACATCGGGAAAAACGCAGATAAATTTTGTTCCCTCGCCGACCTTGCTTTCAAAACTTATGGTGCCTTTCAGCAACTCTACAAGTCCTTTTGTAACAGCAAGTCCCAGTCCGGTGGAGCGAAATCCGGGGAAGCTTCCTTTTCTTTTGGCTGACGATATTCCGAATGGCTCAAAAACCTTTTGAGAATACTCAGGTTTTATTCCAATGCCATTGTCTTCAATTTCAACCGTTAGTGTTGAATTATCTGACTTAATCCAGGAATTAACAAATCCGCCGGGGTTATTGTATTTAATGGCATTCGATATTAAATTGGTAACTATACGCTGAAACTTATCAGCATCTGTTTTGAACTCAAAATCAGGATTGATAGTAATTACCTCGCAACGAATATTTTTTTGCTGTGCAAACAATTCGAGATCGGAAATTACTTCGCGTACAAGCGCAACCGGCTTCGACAATTGGATATTTATAGGTTCTTTTCCTTTTTCAAGCTTCCGAAACTGCATAATTTCCAATACCAGTTTTTGTAGTTTAATACTATTGTTGAATACTTTTAAAAGCCGTGGGTTTTCAAAAGCATTTCGGGTATCTTCAAGCAAAGCATGAATGTGCGAAGTGATAAGGGTGAGAGGAGTACGAAACTCATGAGCTACGTTAGTAAAGAACTCAATTTTATAACTTTGTAATTCCGCTTCCTTTTTCTTCTGAAATTCTTGAAGTGCCACTTCTTTTTTTCTGGCTTCTCGATTTCGGTAAGCGGCGATTACGGATAACTGAATTACAAAAAACAAAAGCACATACCCGATAATTGCCCATGGTGTCATCCACCAGGGGGGGTTAATAATAATTTCAATTTCCTTTATATGCTTGGACCAGTTTCCATTCTCATCGCTGGCACGTAGCTGAAGAAAATACTTTCCCGGCGCCAAATTGGAGAAAGTAACAGGCTGGTTCAGTGGTTTAGTGATCCATTCCGTATCAAAATTTTTCAGCTTGTACGAAACCCTGTAACGTTCCTGTCCCCAAAATGCCAATGCAGATACATAAAAAGTAAGAGAATTCTGATTATAATCCAGTACCAGTTTTTTTTGATGATTGATTCGACTTGCAAGTAAACCTCCTTCTATCGGCTCTACCGGCAGGTTTGTTATCAACAACTGATTAATTGCGATGGGAGGAAAATACGAAGAGAATTCGATTTTATCTGTTTGAATGATATCAACACCCATAGTGCCGCCAACAAAAAGACGTCCTGTTTTTTCATCAAAAAACGAAGCCCCATCACTGTATTCAAAATTAATCAAGCCATCGTTCACATTAAAACTCCTTACTTTCTTTCTGGTTACATCGATGAATGAAAGTCCCTGGTTGGTGGTTACCCATAAATTCCCCGCCTTATCGAGCTGTATGGCATGGATACTGGTATTGATGAGGTCGGACTGAACTTTTAATGCAGCCACCCTTACCGAATCAGCCGATATTGGCGACAAGCTAAAAATACCACTACTGGTTCCAACCCAGATAGGTCCATTACGATCGGTAAACAAAGAAAGGATATCATCATTCGTGATAAGTATAGGATGTGTAGTAGTGGAATACTGTGTAATTACTCTCTTAGTGATGGTGTTGTAACGATACACTCCAGCCCCCCGGGTACCAATCCAGATTATTCCCGGTTTTTCTTCCGCCAAGGCATATACGATCTGTTTTTGCTGTCCGGGAGCCGCTATATTTTTGTCAAGTATCAGTTGTTCATAACCAATTGGTAATGACGTTCGAGATTTTTCAAACTCTATCATGATAACTCCGTAACCACTCGTACCAAGGTAAATTCGCTGGTCTGCGTCTTCGAGTATGCGATAAACTGACGCAAAATTTAATAGAGTTGAACTTTTAAAATCGTGCGGGAAATTACGTATAGTTTTAAAATCAGGTGATATTATATCAACACCTTTACCGTCGGTACCAACCCAAATATATCCGTCGTGACTTTCATGCAACGAAAGCACTGAATTGTTGCTTAACCCATTTTTAACGGATATTTCCCTGATATGTTTTCCGTTAGCGTCAAAAACGTTAATTCCGCCACCTTTAGTTCCTATCAAAATATCTCTTTTACGGGTAACAAGAATGCTTCTTACAATAGGATATGTCAATTGATTTGAATACAAGCGCTTATTTGGAAATTCCGTGAGCTTTAGGGTGAACACGCCGTTTCCATCGGTACCTATCAATAAAATATCTGGATCGGTTTCATAAATGCTTAAGATGCGGGAAGCTATGGGATTATGAATAAACTGATCTGAAAGTATATTAAGTACTTCAAAAGTGCGTGATAGAAGATTGAAGCTGTAGATTTTACCTTTTTCAGTGCCGGCCCATAATTTGTCATTTAACTTCGAATTGGAGAAGGAAGTTAAAATATCATCAGGGATTCTGAGTTGCTGAACTTGCCTTGTTTCAAGGTCAATCATTAGGGCTGCGCCGGAACGTTGAGTAACGAGTATAAACGGGTGTCCGTTTATTAATACTGAAATAGATGATGAGATTGTTCCCGTTATTGGTAGTTGTAAAATTTCATAAAGGTTGGTACCGGATATTTTCATCAACTGGCCACTTACGGTAATGCAATAGGCCTGTTTATCTGTAATATGGATTCTTTTAATACTCAATGAAGCAGGTTGCGAAGCAGGGCTAAATTGGATTTTACTAAATTGTTTGGTTGTATTGTCGAATTTGAAAATGCCGCGGCCGAATACCGAGGCCAGTGTGCCATAGTTGTCCGAATGACCAATTGAAATATCATTTTCGTAATTTATCTGTTCTGATTCCCGGGTAAAGTAGGAAGTAAAGATGTCGCGGATATTATCGTAAAATCCCACACCTTTGTTGGTAAGCATCCAGATTGAGCCTGAAGCAGTGGGATACAGTTCCCTTACAACATGGTTGTGAATAGAATTGAGGTTGGTGCCGGGCATGTATGTAATAATATTGCTGCCATCATAACGGTTAAGCCCATTCCAGGTTCCAAACCAAATGTAACCTTCCGCGTCCCTCATAATAGTATTTACTGCACCGTTTGATAAACCTTCGCGGCGTGAAATGGAATGTACATTCGTTTTATATTCCGCAGTTAGGGGAAAAGATAACAGTAAAAAGTATATCAGATTAATAAGTTTCCCGGGCATTGTGAATACAAGGTTAGAAATCAATCAACTATTTAGTAAAATTAGTTTAAAAATGTGAATTATTCGAATCAATTGAATTTGTTATTGTCATTAATAGGATGGTATCACGTTATTGTAAATCTTAGCTATTAGACAACTTTTTTTTATCGTATAAAATCGTGGATTGAGGTTTAGTTATTGGTAAATTAATTGTTAGGCAATGTATTTTCATCTCTTATGTAACTTATTTAAGTGTTAATCCGTTAAAAAAGTCGATAAGACACCAAATAAAAATGATTAGTCATTAAAAGAATGATGTTAGTCAAAAAATAGAATTCAATAAAAATTAGTTACATTTTAAATTTATTGATTATGAAAAAAATGAAAAGCTTGAACGTACAGATCGGAATGAGCATTCTGATGGTATTAATGTTTTTTAGTTGTCAAAAGAATGTTTTAACAGAACCACCATTAAACGTTCAAAACGCAAAATCGGATTCCACTAAAACGCTCAGTATATCAACTGATTCTGCAAAACACACGATTAACTTAACCAATGATGTATCAATTAATACCACTAAGGCTGGATCTATTACAGTCGACTATTTAAAGACTTTTGCTGCCAAAGCAGGAGATAGCGATTATTTTATGCTAAAAACTACTACTACCTGGCAAATTGCGAGCTATCCAAGTTGGGTAACAGTTAGCCCATTAAGTGGAACCGGTAATGCAAATGTTACCGTTACGGTTAAAGAAAATACCGGAATACAGAGAACAGGTGAAATTAGCATCTCTGGTATAGGTATTTCACAAAACGCATCCATAAATGCACTTCAGTTAGCGGGTACTACAGCTCAGGGTACCCTTGTTGTTGATTATTTAAAAACGTTTTCATCCATTGCAGGAGATAATGATTATTTCATCATTACATCAAATACTACCTGGAAAGTAGCTGGTTCTCCAAGTTGGCTTACTGTTAGCCCATTAAGTGGAGTCGGAAATGCACGTGTAACTGTTACCGTACAAGCTAATACCGGTGCGCAAAGAAGTGGTTCTATCATTATATCGGGAACCGGAGTTTCACAAAATGCATCCATTAACGCTTTACAAGTTGCAGGATCCGGCGTTATACCCGCACCCAATGAAACCGTATACGATTTCCCCTTTACATCATTAGGAACCACCATACTTAATAAGAAGTTAGTGGCAAATTCTTCGGTAACCGGAATCTTACTTCCTTTTACAAATACGAATGTTGACATCGAAAATAGTTATATATCAGGGAGTAATTTGGGAGTAACCGCATTGATGAATATTGGTGGAGCCACTTCGCCAAAAACTGTTAAGCTGTACAATAATATTTTTGAATTTACACAACTGGATAATTACACGATAAAAATTGGAGAGGAAACTACAGGACCTACCAATAATTTTTATGATAACGCCGAGATAATTGGAAATAAACTTACGGGCATAGGTAATATCCCTGTGACCGGCAGCACACATGGTTTTTTTGTTAGTTTTAGTAGAAATTCCATTATAAAATACAACAGTGTAAATAATTCAATTTATGGCATCATCAATAAATCCCAATATTTGGATAACAGCAATGGTGTGATCGCTTATAACCTTATTAAAAACTCGAAATATGGAGTTATTTGTAAAGGTATCGCCGGCACTAATATTTATAATAACACATTTTACTCCGATAATAAAAAAGGGTCTGTTTTTATCGCTGCCTATAAGCATGATGATGGTGGCAATGGTTCAACCGGAACCATTATTAAAAATAATATATTCTATGCCGATGGGGACATAAATATGATAGGAATAGATGATGAAGCATCAAAAGTGGGATTTGTATCTGACTATAATGTTTTTTATGTAACACCGGGTTCACCATCATTGCATTTTAGGGTTTGGATGGGCAGTTCAATACAATTCCTATCCTTTGCTCAATGGCAAGCCTTGGGATATGATACCCATTCTGTAGTGATCAATCCGGGTCTTGATCCAATCACACTAATACCTGCCAATGCAGTTCAGCATGCAGTAAACTTAGGATCTGCTTATAGTACAGGCATCGATCCATCAAACACCTGGAATAGAAATGCCACTGTTACTAAAACACAAGGTGCTACATGGCAAAATGGCGCCTTTGTGAAATAGCTCAAGGCTACAAATAAAATAATTTTAAATAATACGCCACGAATGCACGAATGATTTATTCGTGCATTCGTGGCTTTTAACAATGCTTTTATAACTCTATTTTAATTCTGCAAAATGACAATAAACAATAGTATGTTTATTG
>JANXXY010000417.1 GCA_025350365.1 Bacteroidales bacterium
TGTTTATATCAAAGCCCATTATGTAATTGATGTAATTGCCGGATTTCTGTCTGTACCTACCATGTATTGGATTAGTAAACAGGCATTTCAGTTACTAACACATGGTATTTCACATGAAGCTCATACGTTCACCTTATACGAAAAACTTTCAACGGCAATTAAGCAACTTCGGAGTAAAACAATGAAAAAATAATTATCTTCGGACGGTATTTTATCAATATTTTACAATAACCTAACCAGTAGCTAATATAACCAATTAAATATCTATGGCGATAACCTTAAAAGAAGTACAGACCAAAAACGATCGTAAAGAGTTTATCTACTTTCCTGAGAAAATTCGTAAAGGAGACAGCACTTGGTTACCTCCTATTTACATGGATGAAAAGAGTTTTTTCGATCCACAGAAAAATCTGTCGTTTCGCAATGCCGAATATATGCAGGTAATTGCATATAAGGACAGTATAGCTGTTGGACGTATTATGGGAATTATAAAGCATGAACACAACCAGACATTTAATCTAAAAAACGCCCGGTTTGGGTATCTTGAGTGCATAAACGATCAGGAAGTGGCAACGGCCCTAGTTGAATATATCGAAAAATGGGCCAAAAGAAAAGGAATGAACAAGATCATTGGTCCATTTGGTTTTTCTGACAGGGATATTCAAGGAATGTTAATTGAAGGTTTTGAATATGAGCCTGTTATTGATAGCGCCACAAATCCGGCCTATTTGCCTAAACTGGTTGAAAGTCAAGGATATTACAAGGAACTCGATTGTGTCATCTATCGATTTCCATTAACTACTGAGCTTCCAGCTATTTACCAAAAAATTTACGAGCGGGTGACTTCAAAAAAAGATTTCAAATTTATGGAATTTACATCCCGCAAACAATTAAGGCCATTAATTATTCCCGTGTTACAATTGGTGAACGAATCGTTTAAGGATATATATGGATTTATTCCTATGGACGATAAAGAAATGTTCGAACTTGCAAAACGGTACATGCCAATTCTCGATCCACGATTTGTAAAGGTAGCTATGAAAGATAATGAAATTGTGGCTTTTATGGTAAGTATGCCAAATATCTACAAAGGGATACAAAAAGCAAACGGACGCTTGTTTCCTTTTGGTATTTTTCATATTCTAAGAGCAATGAAAACAGCAAAATCAACTAGCTTGATGCTTGGAGCTGTAAAACCAGCCTATCAAAAGCAGGGCTTAGATATTTTCATTACCTTAACCACAATCAATTCGGCAAAAAAAGCCGGTATGACCAGTGTTGATACTCATGTGGTGATGGAAAATAACAACGATATGATGGCTGAAATGAAACGATATGGCGCCCTCCTTATCAAACGATTCAGGGTTTACCAGAAATCACTTATCTAAATTACTGAATAAACAAATTGAAAAAGACGAATGTGATATGCATTCGTTTTTTTTTGTGAAACACAATATTAGGGTTCATCATTAACTTCCCTGCCTAATTATTTTTAGTGTAATCTGTCTATCGGCTGATTTTAAACTTTTGAGGGCAAAAATAGACTGATAGAAATAGAAAGCCCGACACCAGCAGCGCATACTTGGAATCCAATTATTTTAAACTATCTTTCCATAATTCCGGGTCACGGTCGGTGCTGATAACGGCTGTAATAATAACGTCCATGTCTTGTTCGTTAATACGATAATGTACCATGAAAGGGAACCTATCAACAACAATACAATGTACCTGATGGTAACGAATGGCAAAGCTGTGAGGATGCTTTTTCAGGAGTTGAAATTGTTTATTTAACGCAGCATGAAACCTTCTTCCCAGACCTTTTTGTTGTTGGTTGTACCAATCAATAGTTTCCTGGATGTCAATAAAAACTAATGGTTCAATTTTTAGCTTATAGGCCATTATTTCAATTTGAAATTATCATTTTACATCATCCCAGTTTAAAAGTTTTGCAGGGTCACTATTTTTGATACGTTCCAAAACAATTTTTTTGTGCCATTCAGGTACTTCAAAATCATCTGGTTTTTCCTGCTCTATTTTATATTTTTCCGTTAACTGTTGCCAATCTTTAATTGGTATGATAACCGCCGTTTTTTGACCTTTTCTATCGGAAATATACTGTAAGTTCATAGTATTAATTTTTAGCGTGTTGCATAAGCTCGCCTTGCTTTATTATCTCTAATCACCATATCCATGTAATCAAAAAAGTTGCGTTTTTCAATCTTAGGTAAGCTCTTCATTTCTCCTTTTGTTCTTTCTAGGCTTGGTTATTTTGTTTCAAATGTTTAACATATTTATCTAAAAAAGTATGGTTTATACTATTTTTATGCAAATTTAGTAAAAAGAAGTTATCATAAGAAATCAATATTTTTTGTTTTAATTCAGTCAATCGATTTGCCTGACCTTTCACGAAACAGATTTCCATAAATGATTATGATTCAAAGGGTATGAGTTTATAAAACAACCTTCATCTCATCCAACAGGTACCCGGCACCGGCATATTTATCGATAATAAAGAGCATGTACCGGGCATCAAGAATGATGTTTCGACACTGATTAGGATCGTACAACATGTCACTCATCGTTCCTTCCCAGTTTCTATCAAAATTGAGCCCTATCAATTCGCCCTTTCCGTTAATCACCGGACTTCCGGAATTCCCTCCCGAGGTGTGATTGGACGCAATGAAACAAACGTGTAAATTACCATCCTGCGCAGCGTATCGGCCAAAATCTTTTTTTTCGCAAATTTCCTTCAACTTTAGCGGAACCCGATAATCATAAATGGAAGGATTGTCCTTCTGAAGAACTCCATCAGTTGTTGTAAACCATGAATAATCAATTGCATCAGCCGCTTCGTATCCCTCAACTTTGCCAAATGCCAAACGAAGAGTCAGATTGGCTTCCGGATAAATAAATTTGCCTTTCTTCATCTCCATTATTCCGGCAGTATATATCCGGTAAAGACTGTCAATTTGAGTGGATAGTTTATTAAACGGTAAAACAATTGAGCCATTCAGAACATCTGAAAAGCTAAGGTAAATTTCCATGGCTGGATCTTTTCTTAACTTTTTAAGAGTTGATACTGAAAACTTTTGCATTATTGTCATCATTTTGTCCTTGTCACTAAAAACTGACTTTCGATAAACATCATCAGCCCAAAGATCAAAATCACCCTTATATTTCGATTCCAGTTTTTTGAATATAGCCGGATGATATCTTTTGGGAACATTGATGTAATATGCCAAAAGCATAGAGCTAAAAACCTTTTTATCGATTGGCTGGTAATAGTTTCGAAAAAAACCATTGATACCATTTGTGTAATTTTTAACTTCCTGACGCAGTTTCGATGTATCTTTCCACGATGCATTGTTCGAAAAGCTATAAAATCGAGCCACTTGATCGAGCATTTCAACGGCCATGGCTGTTTCACCAAAATAATCGCTTATAAAACTATATTTTTCATACGTTGGATAGATACGCTGAAATTCCCCCATAATTCCACCATATTTCATTTTCAGAGAATCGTTCTGATTTGCCCATTGTTCAAATTCAGCCTCACGTTGTTTTTTAACAGAAACCGCATTGGCACGCTTTAACCCGTGAACTGCTCCCTGCCATTTTTTCCATGAGTTGCTGATACCGGCATATTTTGCGGCATATTGTATGCGAACATTAGCATCACTATCCATTGCTTTTGCCATAATATCCAACCTGCGTGTGCGAAGATCTATTTTTGACGGTAAGTTTGTTTTTGTGAGAAATTCGAGTTCCTGGGTTGTCATAAACTGCTCGGTAGAACCCGGATAACCATAAACCATGGTAAAATCACCTTCGTTCACTCCTTTGATTGAAACCGGAAGAAATTTTTTAGGTTGATAAGGAATATTGTCCGGTGAATATGGCGCCGGGTTATTATCCTTATCGGCATATACCCTGAATATACTGAAATCACCGGTATGTCGGGGCCAAACCCAATTATCGGTATCACCGCCAAATTTACCAATACCCGAAGGTGGGGCGCCTACCAGACGTACATCAGTAAAAACTTCATATTCGTAAAGAAAATATTGATTCCCGTTGTACAATGGTTTAAGAGAATACCGGTGACCTGGTGACTTTTTCGCTTCAGCCGAAACAATTCGTTCGAGAATTGATTGGATAAGTCCTGTTCGTGCAGATTCTGAAATTGCCAAAGGAATATCCTTTAGAACTCGTTTGGTAACATCTTCCATCCTTACCAGAAAGGACACAGTAAGTGATGGATTAACCAGTTCCTGCTTTTTTTCCATTGCCCAAAATCCGTTGGTGAGGTAATCATGCTCCAAAGAACTATGACTCTGTATTGCCGACTGTCCGCAATGATGATTGGTTAACAATAACCCTTCGTTGGAAACCATTACCCCTGTACAACCACGACCAAACAAAACCACCGCATCCTTTATGCTGGCATGGTTTACACTATATATATCCTCGGGTGTTAACTGACAACCCATTTGTTTCATCCGCTCATATCTGGCCTGATCCAATAACAATGGAATCCACATTCCTTCATCAGCAAATGTGCAAACTGGCATCGTAAACGAAAGAATCGCCAATAAAAAATATTTTTTTAACTGATTCATATACAACTGTTTTAAGATATTATAATAGTGGGAGTTTGATATTAAAAGAAATTCCCACTCCTTTTGTCTTTTTACTTTCTACTCAATAGTACTTTCCACTATTTTTTTAATTTCACTATATAACCGATGTATTGGCAATCCCATGACGTTGAAGTACGAACCTTCGATGCGTTCAACACCAACAAAACCAATCCATTCCTGCACACCATAAGCGCCAGCTTTATCATATGGTTTGTAACTATCAACATAATAGATAATTTCCTCATCGGTAATTTTGCGGAAAAAAACCTTTGTTTCATCACAAAATAAATAGTTTTTTCCATGATATTTTAAACATATACCTGTAAAAACCTGGTGAACATTATCGGAAAGTTTCCGGAGCATAGCAATTGCATCTTCACGGCCGGTGGGTTTGCCAATTACTTCGTTGTTTAGCCACACAATAGTATCGGCCGTAACCAGCATTTCGTTGTTAAGCAGAAGATTAACATAAGCTTTAGCCTTCTGTTCAGCAATATATTCAGGTATTTCGCCACCTGTAAGATGATCTGGAAACACCTCATCGATGTTCGGAGCATCTACAATTTTAACTGGATATCCCATTTCCTTAAGCAATGCTCTCCGTCGAGGCGATTGAGATGCGAGTAATAATGTAACAGTATTAATGCGAATCATTCCGTTGATTTATGAGAGCTTAAATCTGGCTAAAAGTGTATATAAAATACCTGCAACCATTACAAGTTTTATGATCGTAGAAGTGATTGTAAAGTGTTTCTTCGTTTTAGCCAACAAAACCATACCTCCTGCCGTACCTAAAGGAATGATGAGCAGCATACTAAAATAACAAAAAGTTACCCAATCAAACCGACCAGAATTAGTTACCCGAAGATATGTGAAAAAGACATAGGATAACAAACACATCGTTAATAATATCAATACATTAATTGTTATTTTAGCCCCCTTAATACCAAATACTATTGGAAGTGTGTTTCGACCATAAACATTGTCGCCTTCAAAATCTTCGGCATCCTTTACCAATTCACGTATGAGGTTAACAAGAAAAGCAAACAAAGCGAATATTTCGCACCATGCAAATATTACGATAAGCAAAACCCGGTAGGCTCCCGGGAAATCGTGATATTTTGCATGAATGGAAGGCATTTCAAATAGTGCAACTAAAATGGGTACGGTAGCAATAAGTAATGATACAAGAATATTCCCAACTAATAATTGTTTTTTATATGTGGTAGAATAAAACCAAAGCACTCCGATGGTAACCGGAAATATTAGAAATAAGGCTAAAATTCCAACCTTTGAACTAATATAAAATGCTAGCGCTAACGCAATGCTATTCAGGATAAAATAGGCTCGATATACCGATTTAGCTTTGAAATAGTTATTAATAACAACCTCATTTGGCTTATTTACCAAATCTATTTTAATATCGAAATAATCATTTATTAGGTATCCGGCGGCAGCAATAATTAAAACCGACAGAACCAAAAAAATAAAATGAAGTAAGGGAAATTCAAGTCCAATACCATATTGGATAAAAATCGGCTGAATGATGGCATACCTGATTAATAGCATGGTGGATGCAATGATCACCAAATTGGGAAATCGAAGTAATCGAAGTAATCGAAGTAAGTAGTTCATTTTAAGAATTTACCATATAAAAGATTCGGGGTGCATCCATTGACCTTGTACGCGCAGCGTTTGTTCTATTACATCACGTACACAACCTTCGCCACCGGTTTTGTAAGAAATGTACATCGAAATTGCTTTAATCTCCTCAACGGCATCGGCAGGACAAGTGGGAACCCCTACCCTTTTCATAATTTGATAATCAGGAAGATCATCACCCATATAAAGGACTTCTTCCTGTTTTAGATTATTTTTCTTAAGAAAATACTCAAAATCAATTATTTTATTGTACGATTTTAAATAAATATCCCTAATTCCTAAATTTTCAAATCGTATTCTTACTGAATCTGAGTTTCCTCCGGTAATAATAGCTATCGGATAACCCTTTTTTATCGCGTATTGAAGGGCAAAACCATCTTTAATATTCATTGAGCGCATTAATTCGCCGGAAGGATGAAGAATCACATTATTTGAAAAAACACCATCAACATCAAAAACAAATGCTTTTATGTTGTGCAATAACTCCTTATAATTAACTGACATATTTTTTATATAATTGACTCGTTGTGATGCATTTCAACGATACTGTTTGATACAAAGGTATAGATTTTTTGCATGTTGGATGAATCGGATAACATTTCGAGGTGCTTTGCCATTGTATCAGCATTCATCCTAACAGCAGGACCCGTTTGGGAGGAAACAGGATCACCGGATTCAATTGCTTTCAACGCAGTTTCCAGAATGATTGGTTTTAAAATATCAAACGAAAAACCAGATTGTTTTATAAGATGTTCGCCCAATGAATACATGTGATTGACAAAATTTGATGCAAATACTGCCGAAAGATGTATTTTCCTGCGCTGAGAAGAATCTGCGTGCAAAATGCGTGCACAAAGCGATGAAGCAAACATCTGAAGGTTAGCCAAATCCTTTGGATTGCCGGCTTCAATAAAAAGTGGAATCTCATAAAAATTAACATTACGGAATTTCGAAAATGTTTGCAACGGATACAAAACCCCATAATGATCGGCTTTCCCTTTAAAAATGTCCATTGGCAGACTTCCCGATGTGTGCAATGCCAGTTGTCCTGAAAATTGAATTTTATCAATAAAGCCTGGCAAGACACTATCGTTCAATGCGAAAATTAAAATATCGGCAGTCGGATCAAATTCATTGTAATTAGTAATTGGCCTGGCATTTACTAAGTCAGCTAACTTTCTGGCATTTACTTCCGTTCTACTATACACCTGAACAATCCGATACCCCGATTTATGTAATGCCTCAGCCATATGAAATGCCAAATTTCCAGCGCCAAACATAACTATTTTTGAAAACTTCATATAAGAACTTTTTAAACCACTAAAGTAAACGTTTTAGGAACAAATGAAGGAGCATTTTAATTAAAAATCCAATGCTTAACAATTCACAAGTTAAAGCTCATAATATGTTACAGGTGGCTATCAATTGCCAACGGCCAATCTTTAAGGCTTTTTAACTTTTATCCTTAATTGTTTGGCTGAACTTTTTCGGGTTACCAGCATTGGTATAGAGGCCCCTACTGCCAAGGTCATAACAATAAACAGTGTCTTAAAACCATTGCTTACCGTTTCGTTTAAAATTTGCGAATACGATTCGTTTGTAGGTATAACGGTTAAATTCATCAGCCCTAACATAGTGCGATAAGCAAATGCACCGGGTACCATAGGGATAAGGGCAGGAATAGAAAAGATAAGAGGAGGAGTGTGTTTGTAATGTGCCATTGGAATACTTGCAAAGCCAATGAGAGAAGCCCCTGCAAAAGATGATAATATTACATTTACACCATAATTTAAAAAGATTATTTTGGTTAAGCCACCCATAGCAGCTAACAACCATATTATAACCAATGTACGACCGGGTACGTTAAATAAAATAGCAAACCCCAGTGCAGCAAATCCAAACCAAATACCTTTTTCGAGTAATAACCAATCCATACCTAAAACTGATAAATAAACATGGCACATAATAGTCCCAAAGCAATCATAAAAGCCACCAGCAGACCGTTCATACCCCTTACCAGACCATTTAAAATATTCCCATCGATTAAATCGGTAAATGCATTAATAAAAGGTACGCCGGGCACTAAAAAAAGGACTGAAGTTGCAAATGAATGTTCGAGGGTGTTACTCATACCCAATTTAATTGATAAGCCCGAAATAAGCGAGGCCGAAAGGGAAGCAAAAAAAACGCATAAATACATATTATAACCTAGTTTATGAGTTTTTTGCCGAACAAAGAGACCTATAAATGTAGCTACAAACGAAACAGCCATTTCGATGACATTGCCACCAAACAACCGGCAAAATGAAGCGCCCGCCAGTGCCACAATTGTTAAAACAAGTAAGCGATTATAATGAGGCAAAGCGGTAAGACGTTTTAACTCGTCCTTTATTTGTGAAATGTCCCATTTTTCGTCCACCACCCGCCAACTCATTCGGCTAATACCTGAAACAAGTCTAAAATTTACACCATGTGGTGATGTTCGTTTCACCCGGCTAAAATGCTCGGTAATATTTGGGTGAGTAACCGTAAGCATCAGAGCACGGTTCGTTACCAGCATTTCCGTTTTATAGCCATACGTTTCCGACAAACGATCGACCGTGAGACGAACTCTGTTTGAACTGGCCCCCGAACTCATCAGCAGCGCTCCTATTTCGAGTAAAACCGAGCCCACCTCTTTAATATCTGAATTGCTTTTATTCATTGTATTAGTACCAAATCAATGCCTGTTTATATTGTATAAAAAAACAAAAGCCCACACAGATACACCTCAGTCACAACACTTCGGTAAAATTACAGCGATATTTTAAAATGAAATACTTAGAAATATATTGAAATATTTCTTTATTTCTTTATAATTCAACGTATTACGTGTTATAAAAAATGAGAAGTTGAAAAATTACCGAACTATTGAGTCATTTAATGCCTGATAAACCATCGCTTTGAATTTGTCCTGAATTTCACCATGGCTCAAAGGCCATTGTTGCATGAACAACAAACAAACCAGTTTTTCTTTTGGATCGACCCAATAAGTGGTAGCAAAGAACCCTCCCCAGGCAAAAGACCCTTCGGTTATACCCAATTTGGCCTGTCCGCTTTGGGTAGTTATTTCAAATCCCAATCCAAACTTATTAGCTCCCAAAGATAAGTTGCCAATCTGGTTTGTCGTCATCAATTCGACCGTCCTTTTTGCCAGAATCCTTTGATCATTATATTCTCCTCCATTAATCATCATCTGGAGAAATGTGGCATAATCCTGAATGGTAGATACTAAACCGGCTCCGCCAGAAAAGTAAGTTCCATCTGATTTGGGATAATCAACCGCAATTCCTTTGAAGGTGTTGTTATCCCATTTTTTCAGGTGATGGTTCTCATCTTCGGTATTCACGCTTACCAATCGGGAGAATTTTGAAGAAGGCAAATAAAAATAGGTATCATTCATTCCCAGAGGCTTGAAAATCCGTTCCTTGAAAAACTGGTCAAGGCTTTCCCCAGATACTACTTCTACCAGATATCCAAGCACATCAACGTTTAATCCATAAGTAAATCGCTCACCTGGCTGGTGCACTAAAGGTAAAGATGCCAACTTAGTTATCTCATTGGCAAGAATTAGTTTTTGGTTGACGAAACCTGCCGGAATTTTAGATTTCGCATAAATGGCCTTCATTTTGTCGGAACCAATTTGTGCGTAGTCGATACCGGAAGTATGGGTAAGCAGGTCGCGGATTGTTATTTCCCTTAAGGAAGGAATAGTAGTGTAAGAAGAGTCGCTTTCATTAAATTTGTCAAGCACCTTTGGATGCGCGAATGCAGGGATGTATTTGGAGATAGGATCGTCAAGAAGGAATTTTCCCTGTTCAAACAGAATCATTACCGCAACACTTGTAACGGCCTTGGTTTGCGAGGCAATTCGAAAGATATTGTCGGTTTTTAAAATTGTTTTTTTAGTATTATCATCCCACCCAAAAGCTTTATTGTAAATGATTTTACCATTACGGGCAATGAATCCCACAGCACCACAGGTATATCCATCAGTAATATTCTGTTGCAACATCTGGTCAATGCGAGCCAATCTATCTTCGGAAAAATTTTCGGAAACAGGCTTAGCTATTTGAAAAATTGTATGTTGAGCCCATATATTCATGCAAAGGCAAACCCCAATGAATACTGATAGGTAATGTGTTGATTTCATTATTATAGCGTTTTTATTGGTTTGTATATTCTTGTTGTCAAGCGAATTCATTAATACATTTTACGTATTTTAAAACCGCCTTTGGCATAAAAGTACAGCTTACTTTTTATTTGAACAATACAAAAATCTATATACTTTCAAGTCTGGATTCGCTTTTTTTGTTATTAGCCTTTGAAAATTATTATTTTGGAACATTAAATAAAACTGAAACACGCCTTAGGGTTTTTATTTATTTTCTATATTCACACCGCGCAATAACGCTCGTTGTTATATATTCAAGTTATAGAACTTAATAAATGAGGTAGCAACGCCAAAAAATTTAATAAGGTTTAATAAATGCAACAAATGAATTATTTGGAGATGTTTAAGCCCAAAATCCACAAACGTTACCTTCTTTTTTTGGCCGCTTTTGTGTGGACATTTGCGGGCGGGATTCTATTATTTAAAGGTTTTTTGTTTTTACGCATTAATAAGGATTTCTTATGGTTACGGATTTTTATTAGCATAATTGGAGGGTTGGTATTCTATTGGTTTTTATTTTCGAAAATATCTTTAAAACATACTATTCGAATCATTAATTTGAAAAACGATTACCCGTGTTTATTTTCTTTTTTCAGCATAAAAAGCTATATACTTATGCTGATAATGATTACTTCAGGTATTTTACTTAGAAAATCGGGAATTATTTCGCCTTACTATCTTTCAATGATATACTTAACTATGGGCATACCTTTGTTTTTGTCTGCTTTTCGGTTCTACAATTATGGAATTTATTATGGATCAGCCGGAAAATTTAGAATAACCACTAACCAGTAAAACCCTAGCGGTACATAAATACCAGCATAGCCCCTGTAATGTATGCGACTACCCACCATGTATATGCTATTAATGAATACACATGAAGTGATTTTGATACTGTGTAATTCAAACCTGATATTCTTTTTAAATTCCATATCAAAATGGCATCAATAGCCATAGCTGTTAAAGATGAATAACCCAGAAACCCATGCATTGTAAAGAATCCTTTGCTGGAGCCAATCATCATGCAAATGGTTGCCGTAACATCTAAAATTACGCCCACAGTTAGAAAGGTCAACAGTTTGGAAGTGACTTTCCGGTATTTTATTTCCTGATAGATAAAAATAGAGTACGAGATAAGCGCAATATTTACAATTGAAGTACCTGCAATCAAAATAGGTTTCATAGATAGTTGAGTTTTATATTTTTCATAATTGGGACAGAATATTATTTAGTATTTCTCAAAGTTTTAGGAATTCAAAAGAAGGATATCCAGGCTCTGACTTGATATTGTAAAAGCCCAGAAATTTAAGCTTATAATAATCGCCCTTAACATCACGGATGATGTAATGGTATTTTTTTCTTATGGCGTATTGGGCGGTATTGCCCTGCTCATCAATGGCTACCGATTTCCAATTATGCCCAATAATATCCCAATCGGTTTTCAATTGAAAGCTATTTACATTGGCGTTTGTGATATCATTGTAATTGGTAACTGAATCGAGTGCAATCTCCACTTTATATGGGTTTTTTAAAGTTCCTCTCACATAATAGGGTGTTGGAACACCTTTGTCGGTATAAAGTGTTGTAACATATTGTCCGAAAAACAGATCCCATTCGTTTTTTGGAGGTTCAATAAATGTTTGTTGTCCGGTTTTTATGCTAAAGAATATCTGATTGCACGTTGTGTCTTTACGGATAATCACATCGTTTAAATTAGAATTATTTATATCGGCAATCCTAAATACATAAGAAGTATCCGTAACGCCAGAAAACACTAACTTTTTTATGGGATTGTATTTTATACCATCGAATTTTCCAAGTAAATATATTTTGTTAGAATATGAATAAGGAATCTTCGAAATATCCACCCATTTATTAATGGCAGTAGAATCAGCATCGCCATTGCTCTTATCGGATTTCCAGGCTTTAGCAGGGACGGTGAACTGAGTGGTGGTAAAATCGATGATATCAGTTGGGTAAATTACCAAAAAATTACCTCCATTTAATCGAATGTGCCAACTTTTGGGCGACGACTCAAAACTAAGATCCCAATCTTCGTTGATATTACTTTTTACAATTTTATTGTTTCCAAGACTGTAGTAAAACTGAGTTGTATAAATTGACTCGCTAAATGTGAATCTCTTAACATCTTTGGATAGTATTGCTGGAGGTATTGGTTGATCTTTCTTAAAACATGACGTGAGACAGAAAAAAACAAAAAGTACAATTACCAAATTTTTAAAAGACATATACATTTAAATTTTAAGGAAGTTATAGCTTACGCGGACAAAAAATGTTCTTCCCCAACCTACCGGAGTATCACTGCCTGCACCGCTATGGGCTCCGCCTCCACTTCCATGTGACAATACATTTTTATTATCAAACAGGTTTTTTCCTCCTATCCCGATTTCAATAGAATTATTAAGAAAAGGACGGCTTAAAGTAACGTCCAGATTATGATACCCTTTCATAAATCTCTCACTAACACTACTTAGGGTATTGTCAGCATTGAAATCGGCCTGTGATGCATAAAAATCATCTGTATATTTATAATATGCAGATAATTTGAACAGATATCGAAGGTTTTTATAATTGAAATTGGCGGTGTAATCTGTGCTGTGATAGAATTTTTTTACATCGGGGATACGGGATCGTTCCAGAAAATTTACACCAGTAACAAAGCTAAACCTTGGGTGCAATTGATACTGAACTTTCATATCCAGGCCTCGAGTAATATAGTTACCCCATATGATATTAAAATATTTAGCCCAGGTAGGGTCGTCTGTTCTATATTCAAAATCAATTTTATTATGAATGATATTGTAAAATGCCGAGGCATCAAATGTTATGATTTGATTACCAATGTTAATTTTTGTGACACTAGATAGATTGTAGTTGTTGGATGTTTCGGCCTGAAGGGAATCGTTGCCCTGAACATTGTGGTTTATGTCGTTAAAAACAAGGTAAAGCTCCTTTAATGAAGGAGACCGAAATCCCTTACCATACGAAACCCTGAATGTTTGTTGCTCAACAGGCGTGTATTTGAGATTGAATGAGTAGATGACAGGGGCTTTATATTTTGAATTATAAATAGCACGTAAACCAAACTGACCGTTTAATTTCCGGTCGCTAAATAATTTTGCCATAAAAAAAGCGGCATAATCGTCTATTCTTTTTTGGCCGGTAAGTCTCTTACCTGTGGCCGTTTCGATGTTTGCTTCGTATCCGGTCTGGTAATTAAGCCACGATTGGGAATTGTGTGAATAAACTGTTCTCCAAATATAATTATAAAACAGGGTGGTATCTTGCAGGGAAGATGCAGCTTGAAGTTCATCAAGATTTACAAGATCCTTGGAAATCGTTTTTTTTGTTTTATTATAGGTAGAAAACGATAAAATTGTTTGTAACTCGTTATCGTTTTGAAATTTTCGCTGATAATTTAATGAATTGTTCCAGCGAGACGTATAATGGTATTCATCTATGGCGATTGGATGAATTTCGTTATTAATTTTAATGTCAGTAATTGCATTTCCTTTGTTTCGAAGTTCTTCGAAAAAGTATGCAGAGGCAAAACGGAGCTTGTTTTTAGTATCAGTATAATAATAGTCAACACCGGCATTATACTGTAATTTAGGTTTCCATAGTTTGATACGCGAAGTATCGGTTGGCGAATAACCGCCGAAAAAATTTCGTCCAACATTTACAGTAAACAAATGGTGATCAATCCGTTTTCCAAAGTTACCGTTAAAGTTATACACTCCTACCGACTCAAAATATCCGGATGCTTTGCCCCAAACGTTTCCATGTGTTGGTTCTTTTGAAATAACATTTACGGCTCCTGCAAGTGCATTACTTCCGTAAACCACCGACATGGGACCTTCTACAATTTCGATGTGATCAACCGAGGATAAATTCATTTGGCTAAGATCGAGAATACCGTTTTGTCGCCCAATCAAAGGAACCCCATCAATTAAAAACTTTACATATTCGCCGGAAAGCCCCTGAATGCTCAAATCCGTTCCAAGCGCCCCATTTTGGGAAGTACGCATGGTTAGCTCACTTGAAAGCAATTCACCAAGGTTATTTGCAGCCTTATCTTCAATTTGCCGGCTGTTTATTATACTAATTTTATAGATTGATTTATCAGCTCTCACCGCTTTAAATTGACCTGTAACAACCACCTCGTTAACTTCATACGATGTAGGTTGAAGATAAATGATAAATGGACGGTTTGGTAATATAGTATCGATTTTACTCACATAGCCCAAACTGGATATGGCCATGGTTGATTTTGTACGTACTTGATTTTTCAACAATCCATCCACGTTTGCAGTTGCATTGCTTCTTATTTTTTTATCGATCGATTCAAAACAAACAACAGCGTAAGGAACAGACTTTTGGCTTTGTTTATCGAGAATTTTAATTACCGATTCCTGCCCGGATACATGCCAAACAATAAGCAAAAACAATAATGAAAAATAGATTCTCATAAAAGTGGAAACAAACATTATTGTCTGGCAAGCCAGACTATAAATTAATGAAACACAAAGACACGAAGACCCAAGGTATCCAAATTTTGAATTTTTTCTTGAGACTTCGTGACCTCGCGTTCATTTTTCTTGAATTAAAACCTATTTTATTTTTGTTTTATCAAATTTCACAACCCCGGTGCTTAAACCTTCAAAACCGGTAAATACCATTTTATAAATGCTGTTATCTTTTGACTGTACAAAATAAACGCGTTTATCAACCAGCGTCCATTTGTTATTAGGCTGGTCAAATGTTTTCCAATCAGACCCAATTTCAGATATAGCAGTCACAAATTTTGCAGTAGAATAATCATTACTTGTAACATCAACATTGTCTAACTGAGCTGATTTTACTCCGGTATTTGTTAATAACCCGGTTACCGGATATGGAGTCTTTCCACCCTTTCCATCCGAAACCATTTCGTAATATTTGGTATACACTAAATCCCACGAATCCTTAGCTGGTTCGCGGTCAATCTCATTCTTTGTGGCAAACGAATAATAGATGAAATTTTTTGCAGTGTATTTCGAGCAATCAACTGTATCGATGGTAGCAGTTCCGGTATTGTCAGCATTAGCGATTTGGAAAATGTACTTATTTAAAGTTGATGCTTTTTTCTTAATCCATAGTTTTTTATAAGTACCGTCCTGAAGCTGGATGATGAATAACGAATCGCCAATAACATCATGGTTTACAGTATTGTATATACCCCATCCATAATCGGGATGACCCAACGCATTTCTTTCGAAAGCGCCAAAAGTCCAGGTTGTATCAGAATTGTACATTTTGGTCCAGTTTGCAATACCTGCAATGTTTACTGAATTCCAAGCTGTTGTGTCGCCTGCTTTATAAGAATAAAGCTTAATTCCTGCACCTGCATTAATAATGATGGTTGAGGAACGTGAGCCTGTCTGGAAAGCGATATCCCAGTTAGTGCGCGGAACAGTTGCGACAACACCGGTTGCCATGCTATAATAAACGTCATTGGCATAGCCGGGACCAACTGTAATTGTCTCACTATTTGGTAATCCACTTACAAATACTTGACAACTATCTTTTAAAAGTCCATCAGACGTGTTAAAAATTATATAAGTTTGACCAATCGCCACGCCTGTTATTTTTCCATTTAGGAAGGTAGCTACATTGGGATTCCTTGAAGTAACAGTTAATGTTTTATTAGTGGCATTGGTTGGAGTAATAAAAACTGCTAAAGAATCCTGACCACCAACCTTTACAAATATTGACGTTTTTTGTACTTTAATTTCAGTAATTGGAACATCATTTTCTTTTTTACATGCAAAAAGTATCAATGGCAGTACGAAAGCAAAAAACATAAGATTTTTCATAGACTTACTATTTAATTTAAATACGTTAAATATTTATATACAAATTACCAAAATAGAACGAAATACAGATTACAAAATTATATAAAAAACGCATTTAAGAGTAATAAGTCTTTTATTTTCATGAACATTTATAAAACAAAAAAACCTGACTCGTTATGAATCAGGTTTTTAATTATTATTTTTTATATTATTTTTTTAACGTCCGAAGGTAATTTACCATATTCCAAATGTCAGTATCCTCAATTTTTTTATCGTATTTGGGCATTTCGTTTCTGCCAAATTTAGTTTGATAAAAAATCGTTCCATCAGATTGACCCTGGAATGCAGTACTTGTGAAATCACCAGGAAATGTTTCCAATGTTTTTGCTTTGGTTCCGTCGCCTAACCCCATTTTACCATGGCATGATGCACAATTCTTTTTATACAACGCCTCCCCGGCTTTTACACTTGCATCTGAAGTCTTAACAGCGCTCTTCATGTCTTTATATTTAGCCGGTATTTCCCAAGCTTTTCCTTTTTTAGGTTGAGCTGATACCATCGACATAACTGCAATTGCTATTATCGCAATCGATAAAACTGTGAAAATTGATTTAATTGTTTTCATAGAAACCTCCATTTATGTTTAATTGAATAAAAATATGAAAATTATATGTAAATTTAAGCTGTTTGTTTATCTTCTTTATTAATTCTATACAATTTATACACAACATATATATAATGCCCCCAAACACCTAGCAATAAAACTGTTAAGGTTATAATCATCCAGGTTGGCGCTACGGTGGTCCAGAGAGCCCGATGAAATTTCACGATATGATAGTTCGTTGGAACGCCCCACGCTATTGTTTGTGAGACCTCTACATTAGCATACAACTCATTTTCTTCCACCCGACCCAATACAGTAAGGTTACCAATTGAATCTCCGGGAATGTTGTTTGGAAACTCCACTTCTCCATTTCCATCATCCCCTGATGAGCCTTCAGCAACTTTTAATTTGCTAAACATTCGCGGCACATAAAAAACCAAATCTGTTTTTACCGGATTCTTTACCCCATCGGGTCCAATTTCAAAGGCGTGGTATGTGATAGTTTTAACCGAATCTTTCACTTCCAGATTCATTTCAATGGTTAAATCAGTAAGTGATAAAGAGTCTTTTTTTGAATCAACAATGGAATTTTCATCTAAAGATACAGAAAACGAGTATTTCCGATCCTTTAATGGAAGTTTCCGGTTTACAGGTATCGTATATTCTGCTTTACCATATCCATTAGTTTTTATTGTTGCAAGTTTTTCGTGTGCAATGCCGGTTGAAAATGTAATTGGAATATCAGCCGCAGCTGAGCTTTGCTTACCTTCGGTTTTTATATATTTTACTGTATAGATTAAAGTTCGGCTTTGATCAGA
>JANXXY010000427.1 GCA_025350365.1 Bacteroidales bacterium
AAAACCATCCCAAGGTTTGAGCATGCGTATTCGTGGTACCAACTCTATTACTGGAAGCAGTGAACCACTCTATGTTGTTGATGGTGTTCCCACAACGGATACACGTTCCATAAACCCTGCTGATATTGAAAGCCTAACCATTTTGAAAGATGCCTCTTCCGCAGCTATTTATGGAGCTCAGGGAGCGAATGGTGTTGTTATTATTACAACAAAAAAAGGCTATTCGGATAAGCCGGTCGTAACCATTGATCTTTATTCAGGATCGTCACAGGTATGGAAAACCCTGCCGGTTTTAAATGGAGAGCAATATCGTGACCTGATGACTGAACTGGGTCAAAATACGGATTGGACATTATATAACAAAAATACGGATTGGCAGAAAGAAATTTTCCAAAAGGGTGTTTCGCAAAATGCCCAGGTTTCAGTATCTGGGAAAACCGAAAAAACAAACTACTATATATCCGGTGGTTATATGAAACAACAAGGCGCTGTGAGAAGCTCAACAATGGATCGTTCCAATTTTAAAATTAATATAGACCAGGAAGTGAACAAATGGATGAATATCGGTTCGCGTATTGCATATACCAAATATTCCGATGTTGATGTTACAGATAACCTCGCCGTTAACAGCGGAGGTGTCTTATTGGGTACTATCAGCACGCCTTCTGTCATTGGTATTTATAATGCAGATGGAACCTTTACAAGTAACCCTTTTCAGAACTGGGAAAATCCAATTGCTAGTACAGATGGCTCCACCAGAGGGTATGCCAACAACCGGATACTAGGAAATATATATATCAATATCAAAC
Source organism: Bacteroidales bacterium (assembly GCA_025350365.1). Lineage (GTDB taxonomy): Bacteria > Bacteroidota > Bacteroidia > Bacteroidales > JAAUTT01 > JAAUTT01. The sequence continues at coordinate 810 of JANXXY010000427.1, forward strand.
CTATTAAGGATTTAACCTTTAAGAGTAGTCTTGGTATTGATAATAGTGCTGATATTTATGATTATTTTCTGGATCCCAATAAAACCAGTTTTGGACGTGCACTTCAAGGCAGAAGTCAAAACAATACCTCGAGCTCGAAATATTATATTCTTGAGAATACGTTAACCTATAAGAAGAAAATTAGCAGCCATGCAATCGAAATTCTGGTCGGTTCTGTACTACAGCATACCTTGTTGGAAAATAGCTACCTCCAATCGGAAAAATTTGGAAGCGCCTCCATTCATACAACCAATGCCGGAGCCTTAATTACATCCGGATATAATGACAAAGCCGAAAAAGTAAACACATCTTTCGTGAGTCGTTTAAATTATGCATTTGCTGACAAATATCTTTTAACTGCCAATTTTAGAGCTGATGGTTCAAGTAATTTCGGTCCGGACACGCGTTGGGGATATTTCCCATCCGTTTCAGCAGGATGGAGAATTTCACAGGAAAATTTCATGCCAAAAATTGATGCTTTAAATGACCTTAAACTGCGAATTGGTTATGGTTTAGTTGGGAATGATAATATTGGAAATTATGCCTTTTATGGAAAAATAGGTTCAGGATCCAATTATCCAATTGGCGGTATAGCACAACCCGGAACTTACCCGGCTTCCATTCAAAACAATAGTTTAAAATGGGAATCATCTGAACAATTAAATGGAGGTATCGATATATCTCTTTATAATGGACGTGTTAAATTAACTGCTGATGTTTATCTTAAAAAAACAAGTGATCTTTTGCTGAATGCACCCTTACCAAAAACAACCGGGTTTGACAATTCAATCCAAAATGTTGGCAATTTGCAAAATAAAGGAATGGAATTTAGCTTAAACACCGTGAATATTGATAAAAACGTTGTATGGACAACTGATTTTAATATATCATTTAACAGGAATAAGGTGACAAATCTGGTGGGTCAGCAAATGTTTGATGGTTCAATTGCCGGCAGGGGTGAAGCCAGTTTTATCAAAGAAGGTTTATCGCTTGGAACGCTATACGGTTACAAATATGGAGGTGTTGATCCTACAACTGGCAATGCTTTTTATATCGATAAAAATGGTGCAAGCACTTTTACACCAACCGCAGACGACCGGACTGTAATTGGCAATGCAAATCCTGATTTCACTTATGGTTTTACCAATACCGTTTCCTACAAAGGCTTAAGTTTAATGGTCTTTTTACAAGGATCACAGGGTAACGATATGTTAAATGCTACCCGAATTGATGCTGAAGGAATGAGCGATCCCAAAAATCAAGTTATCGCTGTATTAAGAAGGTGGAAAATAGAAGGAGATGTGACTGATATTCCAAAATCAAGCTGGGGGAATACCGATAATTCACGCATTTCTACAAGGTTTATTGAAGATGGATCGTACCTGAGGGTAAAATCTGCTACATTGAGTTATCAAATTCCACAAAAGATTGTTTCAAAAGTGAAGTTGTCAAGCATCCGTTTGTATGTTTCCGGTGAAAACCTATTAACTTTCACAAAATATTCCGGATTTGACCCTGAAGTAAATGCTTTTGGTGGAGCATCTTCAACAACACAACAAAAAAACACCACTGTTGGTATAGATTACGGCACCTATCCTCAGACAAGAAATATCATCATCGGAGCCAATATCTCATTTTAATTTTAAAAAATTGCTACAATGAAAAAACAAATATATTTGCTCGGAGCGCTGGCGCTGTTTTCAATGGTATCGTGCGATAAATACCTAGACGTGAAACCTATTTCTCAGGAAACAAGTGATAATGCATATAATGAGGCATCCCAGATAGAAGGTGCGCTTACCGGAACCTATGAATCTTTTCAAAGCGCCCAATATTACGTTTGGGATAATGTGTTATTGCAGGATGTTCGTTCTGACAATTGTTATGCAGGTGGGGATGATCCTGAGATTATTTCTTACGACCAATTAAAAATAACAACAACCAATAGCAGACTTTTTAATAACTGGGGGAATATATACAATGCCATTGCCAAAGCCAATACGGTTCTCGACAATGTACCGAAGGTGGCTGACGCAAAACTGACGGAAGCACGCCGTTCACAAATTACCGGCGAAGCCCTTTTTCTAAGAGCATATCATTATTATAACCTTGTAAACTTATGGGGTGGCGTACCGCTTGTATTGTCTTCTGTAGCTTCAGTCGATCCTTCTGTTGTTCGTGTTCCACGTGCTACAGCACAAGAGGTATTTAATCAGATTTTAATTGATCTGGATAAAGCAATATTACTGTTGCCCGATACCTATGGCGCCGATGCAAGTATCAATAAAGCTCGCGCTACTTCAGGCGCTGCAAATGCACTTGCTGCAAAAGCCTGCATGCAACAACCCACTCCTGATTTTGCAAGAGCATTGCTTTATATTGCCAAAGTTGAAGGTAGTGCCGCCAAATACAAATTAATAGATTACGCACAATTATTTGATGGTGATCATTATAACAATGACGAATCAATCATTGAAATTCAATATTTGGGTGGAAAAGAAGGCACTTATGGTCCCCAGTTGATGTTACCCCCTTCAGTGAGTGGTGATACCTGGAGAAAATTTGTTGTGCCTTCCCATGATTTGATCAATGCGTATGACGCTGAAGGTGATAAAGTACGTAAGGCAGCTTCCATATTGTTCGAAGTTGCTCCTTGGGTTGATGAACATTGGGGGAATGCCATCAATAGTTCCATCCCTTTTTCCTATAAATGGAAACACGCAAGTGGTTGGGCTAGTGCTGACCATATTTATTTATTGCGCCTTGCCGATGTATTGCTCTTAAAGGCGGAGGCCTTGAATGAAACCGGAAGTCTTGCAGATGCAATAACTGTGGTTGATCAAATCAGAAACCGGGTGAAATTACTACCATTAACCGCTGATAAAAAGAGCTCGAAAGATGTTTTGCGAACCACCATTTTAAAAGAACGCCGCCTGGAACTTGCTTTGGAAGCGCAACGTTGGGATGACCTGGTACGAAATAAATCTGTTGTTTCAACAATGAATAATCTTGT
>JANXXY010000463.1 GCA_025350365.1 Bacteroidales bacterium
AAAGTTCGGCTTTGATCAGAGTTTTTAACATACTTAAACTCGGTTTCGGGTTTTATTTTCTGGGCAATAGCATTTGTTGTAAATATGGAAATAGCTACCAGACAGGCTAACATACCCAATTTTCGATATTTATATGGTTGCATTTTAACAGACATTTTAAATTGTTCAAATAAATTGCTCAAATGTTATCTTCGGTATTGACTTCCGGTTCGGTCATCTCCGAAATGGAAATTATCGGTATCAGTTTGGAAAACAACATCAATAGTATAGCAAAAACGGCAATACCTGCAGCCGAAAGAGACCATTCCACCCAAGTGGATGAATAATGAATCCATGCGGGCCGGTAATCCTGAATAGGTAGATACGGCATTTCCAAGGTTGGAATTACAATCAAAAATCGATTTACCCAAAGTGCTAACAATGTGATAATAGCGGCAAAAAAGATGCTATTAATGGTTCGAAATTTAGGAATACCTATGATAATAATAGGAATTAAAATTCCTGCATAGTTTGCGAAAATAAACAACCAGAAAAAGTCCGAAAAGAGTTTGTCGATTAGCTGAGCGTCCATTTTTTGCGATCCATACCATTTGGTCAAATAATCGGCAAATGTAAAATAGCCATAAAAGGCACCTATTATAAGCAGAATATAACCAACATAGCTAAAGTGTTTCAGGGTAATGTATTTTTCCAGGTGGTATATCTTTCTGAAAAGCCACATGATTATGATCATCAGTCCGGTACCGGAATAAACGGCCGCTATTACGAAATATGGACCAAATATTGTACTGTGCCAGCCGGGCTGCAATGTTACACCGAATATCCATGCTAATACGGAGTATACAATAATGGCAATGGCAATAATCATCGCTGCCATGATATTTCGCGCTTGTTCCAGATGTTTGCGTTGAGCAATTGTATTACGATAACCCATGGCAAGAAAAGTGTAAATCTTTTTCTTCCATTTCGGCACGTTTAATTCGGCGCTATCTCTTAAAAGAGCAAGGTCTTGTAAAACTGAAAGATATAAAAAAAGGATACATCCGAACAAATCAGTAGTAATGGCTATCACGTCCCAGGTAATGGGGGATTGTATTCGGGGATAAAGAACGAGAAAATACAGACGATCCAACCTTCCAACACAAAAGAAGATGTAAAAAGGACCGATCAGAAGAGAGATTACTGTAATTAATTCAGCAATTCGGATGATAGGTTTTCGCCATTCCGATTTAAAAAGGTGTAATACCCCCGAAATAAGAGCTCCGGCATAACTGAGCCCCATAAAGAAAATAAAATTAACAATATAAATTCCCCAAACAACATTGTCGCGCATACCTGTAACAATATGTCCCTCTGAAATTTGACGATCCAATCCAAAAATTCCAAGGAGAAAAATCATTATAAATATCAGCAAAACTATCCACCATGTCAGGCTGGTTTTTTCAATTTCAGGAGTGAAATCTTTAAGTAATGATTTTGAATCGAATGTATTCATAAAATGTAATTTTCCTTTGCTGTATGAATTTATTAACTTCATTAACTACTTAATCTACTATTTACTTCAATTTACTTCAATTTTATTTCTATTTATTTCTTTTTATTTCTATTTTATTTCTATTTATTTCTATTTACTTCAATTTACTTCAATTTATTTCTATTTATTTCAATTTACTTCAATTTATTTCAATTTATTTCAATTTATTTCAATTTACTTCAATTTATTTCTATTTATTTCTATTTATTTCAATTTCTTAACATTGTTTAAACTTTTCACATACTCCACATCTTTGTATCGCGATTTATTTTCTTCATCGAGATTTTCCAGTCCGCGTTCAACAGGAAACATTCGATTGGTTGGGGGAAGGTAAAATACACTAGGAACCGTTCCTAAGGTCTCAAGATAACGATATCCGCTTCGATCTTTCATTATCTCACTAAATCTCACGGTTTCATCGCCATTTGTAATGGTGTCTTCCAGTATATTTCCAAAATAAATGACTCCCATCGGGCATGCAGTAACGCATCGTGGTAATTCATTGTTTCGTAGTTTATCGGCACAGAAAACGCATTTTCCAACTGTACCCTCTTTGGCCGGGACGTTTAATTCTGGTGAATAGTCCTTTTCTTCCAATCGCTGATGCTCGGGTGCTTTCCAATTGAATACCCTTGCAGAATAGGGGCAACCTGTCATACAGAATTTGCAGCCTATGCACCTGTCGGTGTCAACTAAAACAATCCCATCAGTACGTTTATATGTTGCGCCAACGGGACATACGCTTACGCACATAGGGTTGTCGCAATGAAAACATGGACGTGGAAACCAATATGGAGCAGTTTGTGGGCCGTCCTGAAGAAGATAGATTCTCATCCACTCCTGATCTTTAGCGAGATCATGACCTTCCTGACAAGCTTCGGTGCATTTTCTGGCATTTTTGCATTTTGCAAGATCGATAACCATAACAAATTTACGGCCGGGTAACCCTGCGATGGCTTCCTTGGTAGTGGCTAATTGAGAACCTTTCACTTCTTTCAAATTAGCCCTGTTAACTTCAAGTACCTTTCCATCAGGCGTTAGCACCTTAACCATATCCTGCGGCATGGTGTGTTCTTCGGCACATGATTGTATAATAGGCGATACCGCCAAAGCGCCGGTACCGAATAGCAATCCATCTTTTAAAAAACGTCTTCTCGATGACTTTTTTGATTCGTCATTCTTCATATATCAATTTGTTAAGATCAACAATTAGCTCACAATTCTGCAATTCAACTTACTTTAATAATGTTGATAAATTATAAGATGTGTAATTTAGGGAAACTACAAAAAACAAAATATGAAGGTAGTAGATTAAAAAATGCGGACAATTTTGTAATTGCCCGCAAAAAAAAATTAGAATCTTACGGTTATATTAAAACCAAAAATAAATTCCTTTTTCGAAATGTCGTTGGTATTATAAACAAGATTCTGCTGACCAATAATTCCCTGGTAGTTAGATACAAAAATCTGAAATGCATGAGTGGCAGTACCTATTTCCAAACCAATTCCAAGATTTGGTTTTGCAGTTGTTCCGGAAGTAAGAGGTTGATCGTATTCAAAAATAATCGATTTCGAATCAGAAAATTTCGCACGTCCGCCAAACGAAATTCCATAATTTATATTTTTATGAAGTGTATCAACGGCGTTTACATACGCAAATTGGGGTGTCAATTGCAAAGAAAGTACATCGTTAAACTTTCTGGCAAAAATAACCTCGGTGAGGTAGGAAAATCTATGAATATCCCGGTAATTCTCTTGTGGATAGAAGAATTCCTTTGAACGAGCATCCACAACCACGTTTCCATAGTAACTGATAGACAATGGAATACTTCCCGACCGGTTTTGTCTCAATAATGCAATTTTCCAGTTCAAATCCTGTAGTTTGTTGTACCTGGTGGTTCCAAAGCCAATGGCAATTCTATCGGTAATTCCATAGGTTAAAGCCAAACGTGTGTTTGCATCACCATAAATACCAAAAAGATCACTAACACTATTCTGTTTATCGATTGAGCCAAAGCGATGTTGAATATTCAATTCTAACGATTTAGCAACGGGGCTCATAATAGTAGGAATATCAATCAATAATCCAGTTGAAAAAGTTGATCTTACGGGGAGTTTTCCAGTATCTTCCTCCTTATCCTGACCAAAACTCCAAATCGAACATGAAATAAAAGCTAAAATCAATAAACTGCGGCTTAAAAGCATTTTTGTCATATTATATTTTTTTAATATTCTATTAATTGATTAGGTTATTAATTATTCTTCGCGCCTTGAGTTATCCATTGAATAATTTTCAACTTTTCAACAGGACTAACTTGTTTATGAGATCCACCATTGGTAACATGAACATAAAATTTACTTTGAGATGGAAGTGCAATATCTATGTAACCCCCGTCGGTTAAAGACTTGTAAGGGTTAGTACTTAAGTCGGGTTGGTGTAGCGCAGGGTGACAATCTTTACATATACTAAAAATAGGTTTAATGTCTGCTGAAAACCTTATGCTATCCACTCCTATTACAATTGGAGGAGGAATCAAGGTAACTTTTTCGCAGGAATAGAGAAGAATAAAGCCCAAAACCAACATTAAAAAACTAATCACACATTTCTGTTTTTGCATATAATGATCTCCTTTTACGTGTCAATTAAATATGTAAATTACTAAAAAACTGAATGGTCAAAGATACTTTATTCGTTTTTTCTAATGCTACAATTAATTGCTTCATATTTTCATTAAAAGATGGTTTTAAATCAGTATTATTACGATATAAATCGTTAAATTTAATGCACTAAATCATTTTTTAGTAAATTTGCAATAAAGATATAAGTATACATTTATCTCTATATTTGTTTCGCAAAAAAGCATTGTATGACTTTGTTCACTAAATCAGTTAACTGTACCAATTGTAACCAGTGTAATCATAAAGCTCCTATCTTTAAGATGTTAAATGAAGAAGAATTAGCTATTCTGAATCAAAACAGGTATGAAGTTGGCTTTAAAACGGGGGAAAATATCCTAAAACAAGGCACAGCTTCGTCTCATTTAATTATGTTAACCGCAGGTATCGCTAAAATGTATATTGAAGGTTTAGATAATAAAAATCTGATACTTGAATTGATATTGCCATGGAAAATATATGGCGGACCCGGTATATATGTTGATAACAGATATCATTATTCAATTACAGCCATTGAACCTTGCACGGTATGTTTTATAGACACACAGAATATTAAGGCTTTATTGCGAACGAATGGCGATTTTACTGAAGCGTTTGTCGGCAATTGCAGTTTCAGTAGCGTGCGAACATTTGAACGATTGGTAAGCCTGACACAAAAACAAATGCACGGTCGAATTGCCGATATTTTAATTTATCTGTGTAAAGAAATTTATCAATCGGACACTTTTGAATTGTCCTTATCACGTCAGGATATCGGAGACCTCTCGGGTATGACCAAAGATAGTGCGATAAGAATTCTTAAAGAGTTTGAAAACGAAGGTATTATCAAGGTTGAAGGAAAAAAAATAGGATTGTTAAATAAAGAATTATTACCGGAAATTTCTATCAGAGGATAAAGGTTATTTGAAACGAGAATTATGATTTTTAAATCAATGTCGTTTTGCTATGGCTGAAAGCCTAAAACAATTTAGCATGGGGCATCGCCCTATGTCAATAGGAATTGTCGTTTACCAAGCCCTGAAAGGGCGTAATATTGCGCCCTTTCGGCTTAACTAAACGACATGAAGTTAAGAATTTAGACCTAATACCAGGATTAAAAAACGTTATGAAATTATAATTAACACATCAGAGCCTATATGCCAGAACTTAGAACCAGCTGCCACCAGCTACTTTGTTTAAAATACAAGCATATATCCTTTCCCCTTCAATGTGTCGGTTTGCTCAGCCTGTTTTAGTTTTTTCAGGATAGGTTTGCGCGGAGTTTCAGGCTCCGGGCGATCAAAAGTATCCGTTCTTTGGGGTTTCCGGGAAACAGGGGTTAACAAGCGATTGTTTGTATATTGCATCATCCAGTCATATAGGCTCTGATCGGCATATTGCCGATGAATATCATGACCTTTGCCCTTTAAAACAGTGTATTTCGGATTTCCACCACATTTACGCAGTGCTTTTACCATTTCGTTAGATCGTCTGATGGGCACGATGGAATCTTGATTGCCATGAAATACCCAAATAGGAACATCCCTGATGGCGCATACATCCTGAGGTTTTCCGCCTCCACAAAGCGGCATAAGCGTTGCAAACCGGTTTGGATATTTTATTCCCAAATCCCAGGTGCCAAAACCTCCCATACTCATCCCTGTAAGATAAATACGGGTTGAATCGATATGATATTTTGAGCATAGTTCCTTATAAAACGGCTCGAACCAGTTTTCGGTGGTCCAGTTTTTACCCGAGGGACATTGGGGCGATACCACAATGGCATTAAATTTCATACCCTGATCGATAAAAAATGGAATTCCATATCTTTTAACTTTATTGAGATTATTACCACCTGCTGATTTCCCGTGAAGGTAAATAATAAGTGGCCAGTTCTTTTGTTGAATTGAATCGTAGCCTTCAGGGATATATATCAAATAGTGATAATTGGGTGTCGGCTTTTGTTTAGATTTACCTGGTTTGCCTGCGTGAAGTTGGATTAATACACAAGTAATGGCAATTAACAACGAAACATAATTCTTCATGTGATAGATCTAAAAATTTCGGTTGCAAAGATGAGAATTTATATAGACTTGGTATCCATATCGGCAAAAAAACCTACTTTTAGCTCTCATAAAGCCAACAACACTGACTCACCAAATGAACCTAAAATATATGAATATCAGAAGCTTACTTTCAATACTAATATTCACTTTAATTGCCTTTGCCGGATATTCTCAAACAATTGCACAATGGCGCGGTGTTGACCGTAAAGGCATTTATGAAGCAACTGATCTTTTGAAAAGCTGGCCGGCAGGTGGACTGCAGCTGGTATGGTCAACCGATAGTATTGGCAATGGTTATGGTTCTCCGGCGGTAACAGCCGACCGAATTTATATCACTGGCGAAAAAGATTCCATTGGATACCTGTACTCGTTCGATTTAAAAGGAAATTTGATTTGGAAATCGGATTACGACAAGGAATGGACCCGAAGCTTTCCCGGATCACGATCAACCCCAACGGTGACTGAGGATCTGGTATACGTATGCTCAGGATTTGGTAACATCACCTGTTTTGAGACTAAACATGGTATCAAAAAATGGTTCGTTGATTTAAAGAAAAACCTGAATGGCCGCTATACATTTCACGGACATTCCGAATCGCCGTTAATTGATGGCGACAACATTTTTCTGGTTGCGGGAGGAGCCGACACCAATGTAGTTGCATTAAACAGGTTTACAGGGAAAATAAACTGGATTTGCAAAGGAATGGGCCAGATTCCTGCATATAACTCACCTTACCTCATCAATTTGTCAACACGTAAAATTCTTGTCACATTTTCGGCCTATTCTCTTTTGGGGATAGACGCTTCAACCGGAGAACTTCTTTGGGTGCACCAACAGGACAATTACCAGCCCGAAGCGCGAAAACCAGGCGTTGGCGATACCCATAGCAATACCATCTGGTACGAAAACGGGTTTATTTATTACATTGCCGGAGACGGGAACTGCGCTGTAAAACTGGCACTATCGCCCGATGGGAAGCAGATTACCCAAGTTTGGAGAAATACGGAAATTGACAATTTTATGGGTGGATTTATTAAAAAAGACTCTGTTATTTACAGTACAAGCAATTATCTCAGACAATTGCTTGCCATTGATTCGAATACCGGCAAAATTTCCGATTCAATAAAATGCGGTATTGGTTCTATAATTTCCGATGGAAACCTGCTTTATTACTATAACCAAAAAGGCCAGGTGAATCTCATTGATCCCGATCCTAATAATTTTCGGGTGATAAGTTCCTTTTCTATTTCTAAAGGAACCAAAGAACATTTTTCACATCCGGTAATCAACAATGGCATCCTTTATATAAGGCATGGAAAAACCCTTTTGGCCTATCAGGTGAAAGATCATTTTTAATCACTTTTCAGCTAATTCTATTTTGGCAGTGCCATCAACTTCTTCCAATGGTTTCCTATCAGGCAAGGTAAAATAAAAGGACGAGCCTTCATTCACAATACTTTCTACCCAAATATCACCACCATTTTTCTCTAAAAACCCTTTAACTAATAATAATCCTATACCGGCTCCTTTATTTTTTTTCCTTGAACTGGAGAGAGAAATCATATGCGGTGTAAAAAGTTTGTCCATTATTTCTTTAGCCATTCCTATCCCTGTATCCTTAATCTCAACGATAATTTTATCTTCTTTTCTTTTAGCCCTAACGGTAATTATTCCTCCGGTAAGGGTATTTTTTATCGAATTTGAAATCAGGTTTTGAAGTATAGAATGCAACATGTTTCCATCCGCATATACATTTATATTTTGTTCTATTTCACTATAAAGTAGTATGTTGTTTGCAACCGCATTTTCATTCAGTATATCAAATACCTTCTTCACATATTGAACAACATTAATTTCTGAAGGAGAAAATGCCTCCGATGCATACTTTATTCTAGCCCATTCTACCATGGAATCAAGCATACTTAATTCGTTTTTTGAGGCCTTATAAAGAAGGGTCAATAATTCTTTTACTGTGCTATTATCCAGAGTTTCAAAATTCTCTTTTAATTCATCAGCCATTCCAATAATTGCGGCTAAAGGGCTTCTTAAATCATGAGAGAGAGTAGAAAGTATACTATCTTTGTGAGTATTTAGTACTTCTAGTTCTTTTACATCTGTTTTAGCAATAGTTAACTCAGCGCCTCGTTTTTCCTTCTCTTCGATTTGTACGGCCAGTTCTATATTTGTGTTTTCGAGCTCAATGTTTTTTTGCTCTAATTGTTTTGTTCTGCGTCTCAGTTTTTCCTGATTTTCATTTTGGATGGTAAGGTCTGTAATTATAATACTTAAAACAAAAACATTATCCAACAACAATGCATTTGCAGTTAACAAAACTGGTATTCCTTTGCCACCGTTTGCATATAGATACCCTTCCTGTTTTAAAGCCTTAACATTGCTTTGTTTTAGTAGTACCTCAAAGTGTTCTTTTAATGAATCATCAATAAATTTTTCGAATATAGTTCCAATTATTTTTTGTAAAGGCAAATTCACCATCTTTGCAAAAGATGAATTGCAATATAAAATAGTTCCATCTTCATAAAGTGTAACTGCACCCTCATGCATTTTTTCAATTAAAATACGGTAGGGTTTGTCGGCAGTTTTTTCAGTGTAAACTTTAATAGCTTTTTCGTGAGCAATAACCAAAGCATCAATATTTCCGGATTTTATCCCATCAAATGATTCCTTAGCAGCTTTTAATTGTTGCTGAAGCATTTCATTTTCCTTTTTTAATAATTCAATATCTTTTATGAGCTCCCTGCTTGTATTTGCCATCAGATTAAAATCGAATAAATTAGACAAGATCAAGTTCTTTAAGAACGTTTTTAATATTTGATAAATCTCCTATCATCCTTTCTTCAGGTAATGGAAATTTTTTTATCAAAACTGGCACTGCAATAATATCTTCTGTAAATGCCAAAGATGGTTGCTGGTATATATCAATGATCTCTAAATCGTACCTGCCTTTTAAATATTGCTCACAAATTGTTTTAATATTTTTAACTGCACGAACCGAATTGGGCAAAATACCGGTAATAAATAACCGAAGAATATACTTTTCCTTTCCGGCAAGATTAGATTCTACATTAAATTTTGTGTCTATCTTTTTTTTGTTTAACATGTTATCAAATTATTTTTCCTATTAAAGCATCACTCCATTTATTTTTTGAAGAATTTCATTAATAAGTCATTTCTTTCAATCTGTTTGATTATTAAGTTGTGGATAAATTTTGGTGTTCCTTAGCTTTTCTTTTGGTATCAGATAGAGAGCCTTTATTACCTGTAATAATTGGCATTAGCGTAATTCCTTTATCTGAAATATTAAATTTCCTCACATCGTTTGAGTGAAACATACCCCTTGATTTTATCACACACAAACTTCTGGTACGTTCATTATCTACTTCGATATCCTGCACCATTATCCAGGTATCGACCATTGATGAAATTCCTTCATCGCTGGGATTTCTCTCTATTGACCCAACAGTGATGGCCGCCGTAAACATTACAGTAATATGCTGGGTTTTTAAATAATCCACAAACCTTGTGAGCATAGACCTGATATCATTATTCGGACCTTCAGTCATTAAATTTGTAATCGGATCAAGAATTACAACATTTGGTTTCACTTCATCAATTATTTTCTTAATTGCAAGAAAATGCAACTCAAGATTCTGTAAAGTCGGTCTTGAGTAATAAAAAGTTAATGAGCCTGATTTAACCAATTTATCTAAATTGAGTCCAATGGATCGCATATTCCTTATTATTTGGTTTGGCGCTTCTTCAAATGCACAAAAAAGACAGTGTTTTCCAGTTTCGCATACACTATATGCGAATGAAGCTGAAATGCTTGTTTTCCCTGTGCCTGCCGTGCCTGATATTAGTATGCTGCTACCGTCATAAAAACCTTTTTTGCCAAGCATTTCGTCTAAGTCTTTTATACCTGAGGTAATTCTGGTTGTAATCGATTCTTTCTGAGACGCTTCACTTATAATCGGAAATACGTTTATTCCTTTTTCATCAATTACAAAAGGGTATTCATTGTTACCATGAAAAGAACCCCGATATTTAATAATTCTTAATCGCCGTGTCGAAATCTGATTAGTGATTCGGTTATCCAAGGTAATAACGCAATCGGCTACATATTCCTCTATTCCTTCGCGGGTTAGGAAAGCGTCTCCTATTTCGGAAGTAATTATTGCAGTTACTTGCTTCTCCTTTAACCATGACAGAAGCCTTTTAAATTCCGAACGCAACATTTTATAATCGAAGTTGTAAAAAAGTGTGTCTAAAGAATCAAGCACCACACGCTTTGCATTTACTTTGTTAATTGCTTGTCCCAACCTAATAAATAAACCTTCGAGATCATATTTGCCGGATTCCTTAATTTCATCCGGATTAATCTGTATATGCTCCAGATATATTTTATTATTTGCAAGATGTGCATCCAAATCGTAGTCTAGTGATTTTACATTCTGCACCAGTTCATCTGTTTTTTCCTCAAATGCAATAAATACAGCGGGCTCATCATATATTACAATTCCATTAATAAGGAACTCCATCGCCATAATCGTTTTGCCGCATCCTGTATTTCCAAGCAAAAGAGTTGAACGATTTTTTGGTAAGCCACCAAATGTAATATCATCCAATCCTTGAATACCGGTTAACGTTTTAGGAAATTTAAAATTATTTACTTTTGATTTATTAAATTCCAGCTGCTTCATATAATATTAATAAAATTTATCAATGCTGTCTGAAAAATTGGATTACCCCGTCCTAAATCCATCGGATAAACTCCAACTTAGTGCACAAAGGTTAATATATAAAAGCGCGGTAGCGTTATACAATTATTTAAAAAAATTACATCTTTCACACTACATTGAATATGGTATATTGTTATGTTGTCTCCGCTTTCAATATAATTATCGATACAATAGTTCAATAATTTTTCAACTTCTGCATTTTTAAAAAATGTAATAAATTGAAATACATAGAAATAAAGAAATATTTCAATATATATCTAAGTATTTCATTTTAAATATATTGCTGAAAATTTACCGCAGTGTTGCAATAATAACCGAGAAACAATTTGACTTTGAGATTTCTCACCTCGTTCGAAATGACAATCAGCTATTTATGGTTAGTCGGAGGGGGTGGTTTGCGGCAAAGCCGCAAACC